>JAGQQS010000869.1 GCA_020426105.1 Planctomycetaceae bacterium | reverse complement strand
GCTGTAGCCCCGCTGAGTTCATCACAGGGGCTCGCAGGGCCTTTCGTGCAAGAAAATCACCCCGTTTTCGTAGCGCAAAGGCGTTGTGAACCCAGGGGACGAACCCGCGGGCGACAAATTTCTTGCCTGCCGAAGTTCGAGCAGGGGAATAAAACTCGCATTGCACCCATAACCCCCAGTCCCACACGCTGATGGGAGCCTCTGGAAAACTGTACGGGTTATATGGATTTTCCCTAACATTCCCGTTTGGACGATCCGATAAGGAGGAAAGGCATCGGAGCATTTCGTCTCCGGTCGTGATCTTTGACAATTCACCTGGAAAACATGATCGATTGCGATTTGGCAATTCGGAGCGATTGCGTGGATTAGACGACGACAAATCTTTTTGAAAGTCATCTCTTTTCCCGCGTGTCTTGACAGTAAGTCCTGACAGATCCTAAAGTTGTAGCGACAACTGGTAAACGCAGCTACGCAGGAATAATCGCTTCGGAGGCACAGATCGTGACCAAAAAAGAGATCGTCAAGTCGATTTCGGATGAGTTGGGTTTAACGCAGCTACGCACCAAAGAAATCGTCCAGAAGACCTTCGACGCAATTGTGGAAACCTTGGTAGAAGAGCGTCGCATTGAGCTACGGAATTTTGGGGTTTTTGAGGTCAAGATGCGAGCGGCACGTAAAGCCCGCAACCCGCGAACGGGTGGTCAGGTTGAAGTGCCGGCGAAATTCGTGGTTACGTTTAAGCCTGGCAAAGAGATGGAAGCCAAAGTCCGTGAACTGGAAGAACGCGAATTAGCGGCGTCCAGACCCCCGGAGTACCGGCAGGATTCGCCTGGGCAGCCAAGGCCACCCGCTCACGGTGGTGGAAGTTCGGGTCGTTAAACATCGCTAATCTCTGACCGACGAATGTCTGAATATCGCAATGGATCATGGTTTCCGGGTGAATTTCCGATGCGGGATCCCGTTCCAGGACGGGTCTCTGTGATTCAGAATTCAGATGATTTCAAGTGCTGTGTCATCTATGGAGACAAACCTCCATGGAAAAACGGGTCCAGGGAAGGACGTTGCGATGAAGCTTCGATTACGACTGATGGTAGGGCTGTTCCTGGCATCTTCTGCGTTGTCTGCCGGATGTGCTTTGCCGATCTGGAGCCCAAATCCGGATACGCGTGCCCGCCAGTTGATCTATCAGTCAGAAAGTCTGCGACACATCCCGGAAATCTGGGAACGAATCTGGGGGCTTGATCTGCCGGATATCGCAACGCCATACCGTGTTCACGGTGGCGTCATCTGAACTTACGTGGCACTCAGCACTTCGATCTCGATCGTGCCGCTCCAGCTTTCCCCCGGAGGCAGGATTTGCAGGCCCGTGTCTATGTTTTGCTGCTGCAGGTTAATCGCATTTGTCACGCACGTGTATGGCTCGAGGCAAACGGCCGCTGTCCATGGCGGCGTAAAGGCAACGATCTCGCGGAATTTCTCGGGGAATCTTTGTTCAACAAGCAGTCCGGCACCCGGATCGGTAATCCTGCATGTTACCGTGCCGTGAGTGCCGGCGACTTTAGTGTAGACGTCGTCGAGCTTCAGACTTCCGAATAAGGGACTCGCGGCCAGATCGGATCCGGCAGGCGGCGTTTGAATTCTGCCGGTTGGCAGGCATTGTTCGAGTTCCCAGATATGTGATGCAGGCGCGTAGATCTTGCACTCCTCGGCCCTTGTCGCTCGACTGAGCGGCAACCGAAAATATGCATGCGTTCCGAACCCCCAGGGCAGCGACTCCTGTGACGGATTATAAACCCTGATGTGCGAACGCAGGCATGATCCCGACAATTCGTAGGTCACCGTAATCTCCGCATCGGCTGGCCAGAGAGCCAGTCGGTCCGGAGCATCCACGCTGGTCCTGAACACTGCGGTCACGGATGAATCCGACTGTGCCACGACGCGCCAGGGCCGGTCGCTGCAGAATCCGTGAATCGCATTTCCCATGCTGTCGAACGGCACCTGATGCGGAGCCATCTGATACTGAGTGCCCCGCCACGAATAGCGGCCTCCTTTGATCCGATTGGGATAGGGGAACAACAGCGGGATTCCACTTCGACTGGCCGGCGATCCTCCAGCCTCAAAGTTATCAGCCGCGGAGAGCACGTCCACAACGGCCCCTGATTCAGTATGAGCCGTGAAAGAGAAACAGTTGAACCCGAGATCGACAGCGATCTTAGCGTGTGAACCCTGTGCATTACTGATTTCGACGATATTCATGTGTAGTGTTCACTGATCCCAGAAGACAGGTACGGCAGAAATTCAGGCCCACGAATGAGTTCATGCTAACCCCGGTGTTTTATCGTGAAGAATTCTTAACTCATCGAGAGCGGAAGCAGGCAGTTCCTGCACTTCCTCGCAAGCAACCGTGCTCAGCATGCATACTCGGTGTATCCGGCATGCGCGTCTCAAAGCGTGCCCTACGTCCTGAAAGGCAGGACTGGAATGTGACCGGCCATCAGACGCAGTGAGTTGCTCAAATTCCCTGATTGAGGATTCGCGTACTCCCGATACTTCGTTTGTTCGCAGTCAGGCAGTCTGACTCCCGGAGCGGGTGCTCTGTTGCCAACCGTGTTCATGGATGTGACCTCAACTCTGTCTGTCAATTTTGTCCCGTTTCCGGATTGACTCGTGCACCGCGAATCGATCATTAGGCGGGATTCAATCTGATCCAAAAACCCAGGTTACCCATGTCTATTGAAGAACTGCTTGAGCAGATGGAGCAGTATCGATTACGCAGGGAGCAGCGAGACTATCGACCCGAATGGCTAAAGTGCTTTATCCAGCAGGCCTCCGCGCTTTTTGAACCACTGACTCATGTCGGACGTGTCGGTTACGACTGCCAGTTTGACGAACGCGGCTGGACGATCTGCATGTATCTCGGCACCACAGAGATCGTGGGCGGCGCGAAAGACGGAAAAATCGATCATGCCAGCTTCCGAATTGACTTGACTCAGCTCAACATTTTATTCACGTCGGTGCAACGATTTGAATGGTATTCGGTCGCCGAATCAGATGCGAGGGGCGAGTCTTCTGACGTCCGCTCCGTCATTACGGTACACGGCGCCGTTTCGGAGGGGAATCATGTGCGTCTGGAACTTCTGGCGATTCCGCCAGAAAACGTCAAACCGGGCCTTCACCATCGGCCGGACGGCATGATCTACGAAACTCATTAGTCCTCCCGCATGCCTCAAGATTGGGGCCGGGGATCAAACTTCATCAGCCCACAAGCATGTTTCGCAGGATTACTTCCGAATAATCGATTGGCGAAACAGGCACTTCATTATCGGGGCGGGATTGGCACTCCGACAGTGTACTCAGCACTGTCGGAGTGTTTTTTACAGGCCCTGTTCATCGTACCAGCAAACGCAGACTTGCCGGCTGAACCGCCACACAAACGGGCAGCGGCCTGCAGGGGTCCCCATCGGCCTGAACACCTGAGACCAGACACGCGTTGCATGCTTCCAGCACTACGTTTGTGGCCGTGAACTTTGTGTACTCCCGAGCGGAAATCGGAAGACCCAGCTTGAGTCGAATCGCGTGCCAGCACACCTGCAAACGTGTGGTGCCGTGATAGACACGAATGTTGAGCAAGCCATCGTCCGGAGACGCCTCGGGGGCGAATCGTAATCCGAAACCATATCGCGGGATGTTGGTTACAATAACGTGCGTCCCGGTAGCGGAGTGCGTCCCGTCCGGCGTCGATGCGCGGATCAATGTCGGGACTGACTTCCAGAATGCCCGCAGTGTTGGCCACAGATAGCCAATTCTCCGAATTGTCCCGGTGCGATTGGCATGGATCGCATGGACAATGTTTCCATCGACGCCCGCACTGAGCATCAGCAGGAAGCGTTGCTGATTTGCGATTGCGGAATCAAATGTCCTCGTCCGCCCCGCAATCACCAGCTTCGCAAGTTCGCAGCCACTGCGGGGAATACCCAGATATTGCGCCAGCAGATTTTCAGTCCCCAGCGGGAGCACGGCTACCGGGCAACCCGGAAAGCGATTGACAATGTCTGCCACGGTCCCGTCACCGCCCGCGGCGACGATGCATCGCAATTGACGACGTTTTTCGGGCAGCGCCAGCCACGAATCGAGCGATGGCCGGGAACGAAACATCCGGACCACAAATCCAGCCCGTCGCAGATCGCGAACAAGGATTAGCAGCTGATTGCGTCCGGCGCCGGACCCGGAGCGTGGATTGCGTTGAATTACGACGAGTCGGTTGTCATTTGAAATTGTGGAATCGTTCACAGCACCGATTGCTTTCGCGGCATCGCGTTCACGATTCCGTCAGTTCAAGATAGGGATCTAATCCCATATTTTCGTATTGATCAAGTCGCATACGTTCCTGTTTGAGCAGCAGCTTGCGCTGCTTGCGGTGGGTCTTTTCCAGAAACCGCTGAACTCTCAGAAAGTAGCGGTTCCAGGAACGACTCAGTTCTCCCCGGCGGTTGGCGATGCTCATACGCTGCTTTCGCAATCGTTCTTTGGGTTCGCGACATCGAAGCAGCTCATCCTCGAGACTCAGGAAGAACTGATAAGACCCCGGATCACCCTGACGCGCAGAACGTCCCACCAGCTGCCGATCAATACGTTTGGAACTGTGAATCTCCGTCGCAATAACGTGCAGCCCTCCGGCGCGGCGTACGTCCTCATCCAGAATAATGTCGGTTCCGCGACCTGCCATATTGGTGGCGATTGTCACACTTCCGGCTTGTCCGGCTCCGGAGATGATTGCGGCCTCCTGCTCATGGTACCTTGCGTTCAGGATCTGAAACGGAATGCGTTTATCCTTCAGCAGAATTCCCAGGGCCTCAGACGCTTCCACCGAAGGTGTACCCACGAGGATGGATCGTCCGGCTTTGATCAGGTGTTGAATTTGTTCGACGATCGCCTCCCGTTTCGCGTCCTGTGTTTTGAAAATGCGGGTGGTCAGGCCTTTGCGGATGCATTTTTTGTTGGTTGGAATCTTCGTCACTTTAAGGCGGTACGTCTTCTTTAATTCTCCGCGGGCGGGCAATGCCGTTCCGGTCATGCCGGCGAGGTGGGAATAATGTCTGAAGTAGCTTTGCACGGTCACGCGTGCCGCTTCTCCGGTGGCGGCTGTAATCGGCACCAGTTCCTTGGCTTCAATGGCCT
>JAGQQS010000868.1 GCA_020426105.1 Planctomycetaceae bacterium | reverse complement strand
CGACTCCAGTCGTGCAACTTACGGATCAACGCGCTGGGAGAAACAGGCAGGTTCAGGGTATCGCAGATTTCCTGCATGGAAAAATCCGGGGACGTTGCTCGGAGGTCCTGGATCTGCTGCCTGAACGGCTCAAGTTGAGATCGGCGACCCACTCGAAAAATCCGATGTACACCCTGTTCCGCCTTCAATTGCCTGAGCAAGTAATAGACAGTGCGTTCGGCTACACCAAACATCTGAGAAACGCTCTCGACGGAAACGCCGTTTTCCAGCGAGTCTCGAATCTTTGCCTTCAGCTCCGGCGGAAGCCGTCTCGCCATTTCATTCCTCCCATGAGGAAACGGGGGTTCTAAAATCCAATTACTACAGCCCTTGCTTTGGATAGGATGTTTCGTTTGCTTCGCACGGACATGCGGTACTTCTCTTTTCGACTTTACCGTTCTAATTCTATATGTCAATATATAGAATTGAGATATTCATGATCTGAGGGGATCACATGCTTTCGAAAACTGCCGAATACGCACTGCGAACTGTCGCTTGCCTTGCTGGAGATGCTGGCCGATCTGAGCCGGCTGATTCGTTGTGTGAACAGACAAAGGTTCCGCGGCGTTATTTACACAAAGTGCTTCAGGATCTCGTACATGCACAGTTGGTACATTCACGGTCCGGACCGGGTGGCGGGTATTCGCTTTCTCATTCCCCTGATGACATCACCATTCTGGACGTTGTTAACGCGGTCGCACCACTGGAGCGAATTCGACACTGTCCGCTGGACCTGCCGTCACATACGAGTCTCTGCCCGCTGCATGAACAACTTGACAAGGCCTACGCTGCAACGGAGCAGGCGTTTGCCAGCGTTACGATCGGACAGGTTCTGCGATCGGAAAGCAAGATCATGCCGTTGTGCGATGTTCGATGCGAATAGTCTGCGGCTCACGACGTAACACCGTGCCATACGGAACGACTTCTGCGACAGAGACGATTGAGCGAACCTCTTTTTGGCTTCGTGCCGTGGTTTGCTGTTCTCCTTTTCAGGTGCTGACTTGTGCGTTCTTGCTGGAGTGCTTCATGGTGAATTCTCCTGGTGTTGTCGAGGTGACATTTTTTTCGGTCTTTGTGGCTGCGATGTTGGGATTCGGAGCACTTATCTGCGCGGACGAAGCGACGGGGCAACAGTCTGAGTCGGGATCAATAGAACCAAGTCCGGTACTGAAGACCGAAGAAGCAAGGAGGCAGTCGAAGGTTCTGCATTCGACCATTCATTCCACGCTGCGGGTCGTCCATGATCGCTACTACCGCGAAGACGAGGCTCTTCCGATTCCCGCGGCCGCTATGGGTGAAATCTTTAAAGACATCGAGTCGATCGAACACGTCAAACTTCGATGGCTGGCCGTCGATGGTCAAGCGATGAACACAGACCATGTGACGAAGGATTCATTTGAAACTGAGGCGGTGAAGGCGCTGAAAGCCGGAAAGCTATTTCACGAAGAGGCCACCGAACGCACCAATCGTCGCGTGGCTTCCGTCACACTCAGTAATCACTGCCTGAAGTGTCACATTCCGGATCGACAAAGTACCAAAGACAGGACGGCCGGATTGATTATCTCAGTCCCGATTGGACGGTGACACATGCCGGTGGATTGCAAGCTCGTGAGGAGTGCTCAGGGAAAATGTGACTCACCATCCGAGTCGAGAAACGCTGGTCTGCGTTTTTCTCCGCGTGAGCTGTTCACTCTGAAACAGGCGCTGTGGTGGTGGTGCTGAACTTTTCAACAGTAAAGACCGTTGCAATAAGCTTGAGAAGCACGGTCAGCAGCATGAACCCACAGGCCCAGATACCTGCCGTTACTTTCCATTCCACCAGACTCGGCGTGTATTCAATGATTTCATGCAGCGTCGATGGGATAAACCCGGGGATGATGAGTCCCATGCCTTTTTCAATCCAGATGCCGACGATGCACAGGACACAGGCTGCAATTCGTACGCTTCCTCGCTCAAGAGCGTTCGGCATGAAAAACAGTGCCGTCCCGGTGAGGTTGCAGGCAATCGCGGTCCAAATCCAGGGCACGAGGCCGTAGTGGCCGTGGCTACCGAAGAAAAGATATTTCGCGGACGCCGCGTGGGCTCCACCCGTGTAGAACAGCGTGAAGAACTCGCTTGCCAGCATGACCAGATTAATAGTCATCGCAACTCGAATGATCTGAATCAGCGTGCGGGCCGGCCCGGGAGGTGCAGCGTATCCAGTGGTGATTCGGAGGATTCGCATCACAAGTATGATAAACGCGGGGCCACTGACAAACGCAGAAGCAAGAAATCGGGGAGCCAGCAATGCCGTATTCCAGAAAGGTCGCCCCCCGAGACCGCAGTACAGAAACGCAGTCACGGTGTGAATGCTGATGGCCCAGATGATCGAGAGAAACACGAACGGCACGTACCATTTTGGATCTGGCTTAAATCCAAGATATCGCATGTACAGCAAGTAGCCCACGACGTGCAGGTTAATCAGCAGATAGCCGTTCAGCACGATCAC
>JAGQQS010000867.1 GCA_020426105.1 Planctomycetaceae bacterium | reverse complement strand
AGATGGACTGAAACCAGAAAGTTTCGATACCGACTGTGCGTCGTCCAACTTCCGAATTCCAGATGAAGAATCCTGGAGCGAACGACTCACCGCCGATTTCGACCCAGCCTGTGGGATCAATCAGGAAGCAGAACATGTCCTGCTCACCGGCATACAATCCAGTGGCCCCATTGAATCCCTTTTGAGGCGGCACGAAGTCTCCGGCACGATCGCGAACCATGTCGAGGAGTTCCGTGTTGTAGAGCCGTGTGTAACTGGCACCGTGGACTGAGCGAACTCGGTCATCGGTAGTCAGCACCTGCAGCGGCTTACGACCACCCGGCAACGTATCACGAAGCGCCTGCACGGCTGTTTCGGTTCGCAGCCGATTCAGGGTTACCTTATCGACATGGGCCAAGCCACACAGCTGACCGAAAGACCAGTCATTCAGAGAGAACTGCCCAGTCGATCCAACGGACAATCCCAGCTGACCATCATCGAGGATCGCAGGAGTTACCGTTTCCGGTGGTTCCCAGCGATCGACAGAATGTTCCTGCAGGGTGCTGCAGTACTGACAAAGCTGCTCAAACGAATCGAACGTCTCATCGGGCGTTCGAGAAAACAATTCGCGGGAAGCCCGCACAAGACTGGACATGGAACGATCTCCAAACAGGACACAGGGAAACAGAAAAACCACAAGAAAAACCGAATGTTGCACCACCGGTACTCACGCACGCTTCGCTGGCCAGATCAACGTGCTGGCCGCGCGTCCGTGAGTGCCGATGTGAGTTCTTCTACCCGTGCCTGAATGTCAAAGATCATGTCTCAAAAGCGTTGTGATGTGCGATCCGCAACATGTGCTCATTATTCTTCTCATACCACTGAAATCTTCTGCAAGTCAATCTTTTGGGCTTTGGTCATTCGATCTGCCTTCGTCGGCTGGCATCCATTGGGGCTCGTCGCGCCGGGGGCCTCCCGATGGAAGGCGGCTGATGAAGGCGGTGCTGGACAACTGACATGCTGACAGATGCCTGCCGTCCCCAATTGACTGACGGCCAGTCGCGACTCCACTGCCTGCGACGAGCCCGCTGCGCGATGGGCCGTACCGCATTTCCAAACCTGCCATTGTTGGTGGGTTTCCGGCGGGACATTCAGAGTTCAAGCACTTATCCCATCGATTCGCCTTGAATGGCGTGTCAACTTGCGTGCGACTTCCACGCCGCGTGCCAAACACCACGGCACCGAACCAGTCTTGTGCCGAGGGATCGAGAATGGCGTATCGCCTGAGCAGCACATGAGCACATCGGTCGATGCCGGATCACGGGGGACGTCTTTCGGAAGTGATATTTCTGGGGAGGCTTGAATTCGCGGAAGTTTGTTCTGGAACCGGCGTCAGGGCGGACTCTGTGGGATTTCGAAAAACTCACGGTCTTTGGCGCAGCACTGAATCACAATTGCCGTTTACCTGGTATGAAAAGCTCATTGTTCGAGCAACGAGCAGTCTGGTCGATGTGCGGGCCGGATCAATCGTCGCCGCAGCGTAGAAGGTCGCTAAGAAGACGGTCAGGGGCTTTTCACGCGTTTTCTGCTGATTGCGTCTGCTTTTCGAGAGTTGTACACGCTTCATTCAGTTCGACATCGGAGTTCCTCATGGCCCACACGCAGACACTGAACTCAGTTCTGGAGTCACATGCCGTATTGCTCGACACCTGTTTCGCCATGCAGTCGGGATTTTCAGAGTTCGTGCGAGATCACGCATCTATATTTGCAAAGAATCCAATTTTGGTACCCTCACTGGTCGTCAAAGAGTTAGTGCGACTTGCGAGCGACGGCCCTGGTACCTGTCAGGTGCCCGCACAGCAGGGATTGACTGCGCTCACGGAATTGATCAATACCAGGCAGGCGCAAATTAGAGGAGAAAGCAGCGACGTGTTCGCTGACCAGGTCATCCAGCGAGTTGTCGAGCAGCACATGCTCTCAAGGGACATCGTGGTTCTTACGAACGATGCACCCCTGATGCGTGATCTGCATGCAAAGCTGAAAAAGGAATCCGTAAGGAGTCGAAGAAGCCTTAAGGTCATCAAGCTCCATGCGAAAACGCAGAAAGCCATCTTCTTTCGGCCTCGGAACATAGAAGCAGGATTGTCGACAGCGGGCGACAGCAACGGGCATGTCGCATCAGATTCGATGGGAAAGAATCCTGTCCGACAACACGCTCCGAGGGCGTTCCGAATTGAGTCAAAAGTCGCCAGGATCTCGGAGAAACGGCTGCCTGTTGAGGACAAACCAGTGACCGGCAGTTCTCTCAAGTGTACTGATGGCACGGCTGTTGTCCTGGGAAAACAATTGGCAGCTGGTGGAGAAGGAGCGGTCTTTGAAATCGTCGGACGTTCGGACGTCTGCAAGTTGTATTTTCCTGACAAACTGACGGAAGCTCGTCGAGACAAGATTGAGCTGATGGTCAGTCACCAATTCGTCTGTCGGGGAATCTGCTGGCCGATCGCTTCCGTGGCCGACGCCGCAGGAGTGTTTCGGGGATTCATTATGCCGCGGGCTGCCGGGCAGCCACTCGGTCATACGTTGTTTCTGCCGCATCAATTGCAGCGAATCCGTCCGGACTGGACACGCAGAGAGTCCGTCTCGCTGGCGCTGCACATCCTCTACTGCCTTGAAGACCTGCATCGGATAAATGTCCTGATCGGCGACATCAACCCGCAGAATATTCTTTTCGCCGCTCCTGACGAGGTTTACATCGTTGATTGCGACAGTTTTCAGGTGGAGGGGTTTCCTTGTCCGGTAGGCACCGTGAATTTTACCGCTCCGGAGATTCAAGGACAGGACTACGGAACATTCCTGCGGACATACGAACATGAGTTGTTTGCCGTCGCCACTCTGTTGTTCATGATCCTGTTCCCCGGCAAGTGTCCATACAGTCATGCCG
>JAGQQS010000866.1:2808-3190 GCA_020426105.1 Planctomycetaceae bacterium | reverse complement strand
GGCGCGGACAGACCCGTAGCGAACAACGCCATCGCATCGGGGAGTTTGTCTCCATTTGTGTCGCTGAGTACCCACACATCACCGATGAGTGATGTGATGACCATGCGCCCGTCAGCCATCCATGCCATGCCAGTTGGCATGATACGGGTTCCCACCGGTAAACGCTGACCCTGAAATCCAGGAACCGTTGTGATGGCGTCGGCGTTGCTGGTCTGTTCAACTGGCGAAGGTGGCGGGAGAACGGAAGGTACCACTTCACTTTCATACCGGATGGTCAGCGCTTCGTTCGATTTCAGGCGTGGACTGTCGGGCAATAACGTGTCAGACTCAGTGGTCGTAACCTGCACGGTCCACGGGATTTCGCCGCGCGATTGCCGCGCAA
>JAGQQS010000866.1:0-2700 GCA_020426105.1 Planctomycetaceae bacterium | reverse complement strand
CGAGCTGGGTTTTGTCAGGGCTGAACTCCAGATGGACGACCACCGGGATTAAGGGGCGCGTTGGATCATTCCACGCAGTGACAGGAGAATGAGTCGCCAGCGCGCGATCCGGTTTCCCATCGGGCTTCTGCGGATCAAAGCGGAAGCGCACGCGAAGCGAAACCGAATTTGCTCCGATGCTGTACGACAACAATTCCGCCTGACGCTGTTCATCGATCACTGGAATTAGCAGTGGTGAATCCGGGGAGCTCTGCTGCATCAGCTGGACAAAGGGACCGTCTGCATGGGACTGCAACAACGTGACTCCGGCCATATCCCAATACCAGCTCTTGCCTTCCGTCCGCTGGCGGGCAAACTCACCAATGGTCCACTGCCGCAGCTGCATCGTGTCCAGATCCAGCAACAGGCTGTGTCCATTCTCAAAGCCAATGGCAAACGCCCGCGCCGCGTTGCTGTGGTCTTTCTTTCCGCCGATCGTAAAGACATCCCGAATGACGTACGGTCTGTCGCCAGGTGACACTGTTACAAGTTGCTCATAACGGCTCACAACGGTCGGGGGCGAGAACTTCGGATCGGCCAATGATTTCCACAGCACAGCGATCTGCTGCGACAGTGATGCTTCCGAAAGTCCCATCACCGGCTTGCGGATCGCCGGCATCTCAATTCCGGGCACGACACGAATCGGATTCCGCATCCACCGGAAAAAGTATTCCGGGCGCACCCGCTGACCGATGGTCATCATGTCTGAGCCACGCGTACCCAGGGCCACATTCCGCGGTTCGTAGGCACCTGCCGAGTGACAGGCGATACAGTTGAATCCTCCGGCGCCCACCAGTTGATTTCCGATCAGCAATTCACGGGCTGTGACGACGGCGGGTTGCCGAGGATCATAATGTGAAAACAACTCCTGCCGCGCGCTGTCGGCAGACTCAGGAATGCGATCCGAACCAATCAGATAGTTCACAATGGCCTCGCGATCTTCCGGTGACATGGTGAAACGCGGCATCCGAACCAGCAGCCAGGGCAGTCGCCGCTCCTTTTGTTCGCCCGCGACGGCACGCTGCAGGGTGTCGTCTCGGAGGCGGTCGCCGACCGCCGTGAGTGGCGGAGGGATCAACGCCTGACTCTGCCCTCGCAGATCATCACGCATCGCCTCGATCGCGGCAGTCTTTGTCGAGACCCCGGTCTGCTGATCGCGGTCGTGGCAGGCGATGCATCCGTTGCGCTGCAGCAATAATTCCCCGCGTGTGTAACCAGTGGACACCGGAAGGTCGGCCTTGAGTGTCTCCAGCCAGCTTCGAATCTGATCGCGCTGCAGCTCAGTTAACCGGAATCGAGGAAACTTTTCAACCGCGCGGACCGTATTACCGTCTGCCGTCATGCAGTCGTGACGTTGAGTCGATGCCGTCGCGGACCGTGGTCGCGGGAGTTCGGTGCGTGGTGTCTGAATCCCTGCGATCCGATGGCAGCTGCCGCAGTTGGACTTTGCGACCAGGGCTCGACCGCGCTCGACCGCGGCAGCATCCCGCGAACGCGCGGTCGTGGCACTCTGCGGTTTCGCGATGTCCGCTCCGGCCTGCGTCGTCAAAGCGGCAACGATCTGCCTTTGTTCGTCGTCGGACAGTTTAAATACCGGCATTCGATGTTCTGCGTTGATCGACTGAGGATCCTTCAGCCATGCCAGCAGCCACGCGGCGTCGCGTCTGGCAGCGACATCCGACAGGTCGGGACCATGGAACGGCGATGCCATCGGCACATCCCCGTCTGGCAATTGCGCCAGCGCATGACACACTGCGCAGCCGGTGGTCATGAGCAATTTTTGGCCGGCATCGACGTCACCTTCCTTCCACGTCGGTGCTTCTCGCTGTCGCAGATCGTCTGCCTGCGCATCATTTGTCAGGAATGCGGCAACATCTGCTGCCTCGGCTTCCGAGAATTCAAATGTCGGCATGGAACTCCAGCTGCCGATTGATGCGGGCTGCAGCAGCCTGCGGATGATGTCTGCTTCGGGCGTATTCCCGTGCAACTGTCGCAGGTCGGGTGCTTTGAGGACTGGAAGTTCACCGAGACCGGAATGGCAGGCGGCGCATCGCAGGGCATCAACAAGCATTCGTCCGTGTCGGGCATTCGCGGTTTCCATGTCAGGGGTGTGCGTCAATACATCTGCAGGCAGCGGTTCCAGCGTAAACTCCGGCGATGACCAGAACAACTGCAGCGTGAGGTCGTCCATGACGTTTCCGGCTGACCGCTGTTGCGGTGTTTTAAACTCAACCTGAATTTGATGCTCGCCAGCGGCCAGATCGATGGCCGTGCTGGTGGCAAAATGGTTCTCCCCTTCCGCGATCAGCGCCGAGTTGCCGTCGATGACAATTTTCAGGGTGCCGGTCACCTGCGCGTAAAATGTGTGCGGGCCTCCGGTGCGCACGAGCAGATTTCCAGACCACTTCAAAGACTGCGCGTCCTTCAGACGCGTCTCGATCTGCGAAGCCGTCCAGTCAAAATTCAGACGCCGATCTATCCGCGATACAGAATGCTGCCCATCGGAAACCACACCATGCAGCCCGGGCCATACAGAGTCTTCATCGGCTGCAGCCATTGTCGGCAGCGCCGCGATCGCCGAGGTCGTCAGGATCATGGAGACAAGGAAGCTGCCGGGAACCGAATTCATCAATCGCTGCATTTGACACCGTTATCTGCTGG
>JAGQQS010000865.1 GCA_020426105.1 Planctomycetaceae bacterium | reverse complement strand
CCAAGCATGCGGACGTGCTGGACAAAAGTCTGCTGCAGTAGGTAGTACGTATAACTTGTTCGAAATCAAACAAGGGGATGAATCGAGCCTCAGAAAAGGGGTAAGGAACCAATAGCCAAATGGCCCGAAGGGTGCTCCGCACTATTGGTTCCTGACCCCTTTTCTGAGCCGTTTGCAGGCGGATGCGACCTGAAATCAGGACTTTTTGAGGGCTGGCACGCGAGCGTTCGTTGGGCCCTGAATGGCGGCAATTGCAGGACAATCGGAGTGAATCTATGAGCGGACGAACGTGCTTGTGCCTGGCGGGTTGCCTCGGATTTTTGGCGGTTTTTCTGGGGGCTTTCGGAGCGCATGGACTTAAGGATACGAAGTATCTGACGGAAAAATATGCGGAATTCGAACCCAAAGTTGTGGCTGGCTACGCGATTCCGGCGAGCTATAAATACGCGCAGGATTTTGAAACGGGCGTCGAGTACCACATGCTGCACGTGCTTGCGATGCTCGCCACAGGACTACTGATGCTCCAGCACCCATCGCGGTGGCTGAGTGTCGCGGCGTGGTGTTTTCTGGGAGGCATCCTCTTCTTCTCCGGTGCACTCTACGTGCTGGTCATTGGAGGTCCGAGGTGGCTCGGAATTCCCTGGGGGATGGTGGCTCCCATCGGCGGTACTCTGCAGCTGCTTGGCTGGCTGGCCTTCGCCGGCGGCGTCTGGCGGATGCAGGGCAATGGTCCAGCACACCAGAAATGAATCGTTAGGCCTGTTTGACACTTTTCAGCGATTTGTTGTTCCTGCTGAATTTCGGGACTGTTTCACTTTCGAGTTGGCCTCATCTAAGCATCGATATGGATAACGTGGATATCAATACATCTGAGTTACTTCGTTTGGAACTGGAAGAAGTCCGTGCAGCGGGCTCGAACTGGAAACACTGGGGACCGTATCTCTCCGAGCGGCAATGGGGGACGGTCCGGGAAGATTATTCACACGACGGCACTCCGTGGTCATCCTTTCCGCATGACCATGCCCGTGGCCGCGCGTATCGCTGGGGAGAAGACGGACTCCTGGGAATAACCGACCGTCAATGTCGCCTCTGCTTCGCTCTGGCGCTGTGGAACGGACGGGATCCGATCCTGAAAGAACGGCTGTTCGGGGTGAACGGGCATGAAGGAAATCACGGCGAGGACGTGAAGGAAGAATATTTCTACCTCGATTCGACGCCCACCCATTCTTACATGAAAGCCCTGTATAAGTATCCGCAGGCCGAGTACCCCTACACGAAGCTGGTTGCTGAAAATCAGTATCGCAGCCGCAATCTTCCGGAACTGGAACTGGTCGATACAGGCGTCTTTGATCGCAGTCGATACTTTGATGTGCAGGCTGAGTATGCCAAGGCGAGCCCTGATGACATTCTGATCCGCATCAAAATCGCAAATCGGGGACCGACGCTGGCGACGATTCATGTACTTCCAACACTCTGGTTTCGTAACACCTGGACATGGGGTTCAGAGTATGAAGGTGGCTGGCCAAAACCACAGATGTCGCTCGATGAAAACAATCAGGTTGTCGCTGAACATCTGACCCTGGGCCGCTATCAATTGGCTGCGGAGTCAACGGTGTCCGGCAAACCCGTCCGCTGGCTGTTCACGGAGAATGAATCCAATCCGAAATACCTGCAAAATCCCGAGCTCAGTGGCCGATACTTCAAGGATGCGTTCCATGAGTATGTTGTCAATCACAGAACGAATCTGGTAAATCCGGATGAAGAGGGCACCAAGGCCGCTGCGTTGTACCGCGTCATTTTGCGGGCAGGTGAAGAGGTCACATTGCAACTGAGACTCTGGAACTCAGAATCGCAGCCGACCGAGATTTTCGGGCAGACGTTTTCTGATATGTTTGCCCTGCGGCAGGCGGAAGCCGATGGATTCTATGCACATAAGATACCGGCAGTACTGCCGGAGGAAACACGCCGCATTCTGCGCCAGGCCTATTCCGGCCTGATGTGGACTAAACAATTCTATTATTACGTCGTTACAGAATGGCTCAACGGTGACGCAAACATGCCAGCGCTGCCGGGGTCACGACGTCCGATCCGAAACAACGACTGGCAGCATCTCTTTAATCGCGACATTATTTCAATGCCGGATAAGTGGGAATATCCCTGGTACGCCGCATGGGATCTGGCATTTCACA
>JAGQQS010000864.1 GCA_020426105.1 Planctomycetaceae bacterium | reverse complement strand
TGAAGGACTTCAGGGCAAAGCTGACTTAAACGGCGACCGCTCGGTGAACTCAGGTGAGCTTGTGCAGTACGTCACCAAACGAGTCTCCGCGATGACAGACACACAGCAGACACCGCATGTCGCCTTTCCGGATGCCTTTGACCCGAAATTCGAAATCTCCCGTCTCCCGTGATGCCGACGGCTCACCCAGTGTATTCCGTTGACTCCCTTTGCTCGATCAGGATTAAATGTCATGGCCGCCCTCTCAACGAAACGTCTTCGCGAGCAGACTGCACGTCTGCCCTGGTTTTCTGCCTGCATCCTGTGGTCATTCCTTGCGGCGGTCGATCTGCAGGCTCAGACGATCGGCGTTCTCTCGCCAGGTTCTCCCCTGAGCAACGAGGAACGAAACGAAGAGTATTATTCCTACGCTGAAATCTCACCGGACGGCAGGTTTGTCGCTGGAGTGACTTCCGGGGCCTATTCGCACAGCCGGCTGAGCGTTTGGACAATTGATGATCGAAAGGAGGTTTTTTCCCGAGAGTTCCGTGACAACCCTGTCGTTACATGGTCGGTCCGCTCCCGTGATCCGAAGAACCTGCTGGCGGTCATGTTCGTCATTCCGTACTCGGATAATAACCCTGAAAAGCAAGTCGTCGAAGTTCTGGATTTCCCATCTGCGAAAGTCACACACAGCTTCGAACTGCCGGAACGAACTTACGACCGGTTTCTGTCCTTATCTGACGACGGTCGACACGTTGCGATGGGGAATGATTCTGAGAAGAGCACAGTGAGGGTATTTGACTCGACAACCGGTCGGCTGAAATCATCGATCCCGCTTCATTTTCGAGCCTTGCGATCAATGACATTTGTGCCAGGGAAACCGCTTCTGGCCATGGGCGGTCTTCTCTTTGGCTACAGCAATGAACCAACGGAAACGATCATCGTTCATGACTTCGAAATGGACAAACCCTATGCAGTGAGTCGGTGGCAAAAGAATGCAGTTGCCAGCCTCGCAGTATCAACAGACGGGTTGCGGCTCGCATCACAGGACAGCGATAGAACAATTAAGCTGCTCAGTTTGGAAGAAAAGTCACTCAGGGTTTTGGGAACAATCAGTAATGAGTCATACAGCAGCCGTCAGCATTTGAGGTTTTCGAACAATGATTCGCGACTGTGGCATGCAGACGAGCGGGGGTTTTCGCTCTGGGATGCGGATTCGAAAGAACTCATCCATCATCAGACGCTGGATTGCTCTTACGGAGACCTCGATGTAGCCCCGGCCTCAGACGTTTTGGTTTTCGCAAACAGCAGCTTCCAGCGCATTCCAATGCTCCTCGAAACATCGCCAATTCTTCGTTTTGCCGCACCCATCCAGTCTGACAGCATTTTTGACTCTAACCCCGAAGAGCTTCGACGCATTACATTGAGCCGAGACGGTCGGTTGGCAGTTCTGGAAAGAGGCTATGAGGGCCTTTCAGTCATCGATTTGCAGCTTCGTCGTCAGGTCTGTTTTGTTCCGTTCGACACTTCCCAACGAGACATTGAATTGAAGTCGGTTGTCGTGTCATCAGACCTGGTGATGTATTTTCAGCGGGAATTCGAAAACGTGCTTTATCGCCAGCAATTGCCTGGTGGAGAGCCCGCGACCGTTCTTCGGCTACCCGAGGGAAAGCGCATCGGATCCGCAGTGTGTTCGCCGTCCGGAAAATACTTCGCATTCGGCGTCAGTGAGTATCAGACGCTCATCATGGATGCGGACGGCAAGTTGGTCGGTCGAGCGGACTTTCAAGGTGACGTCCATGCCGTCTCCAGCGATGGGAACTGGCTGGCGCTGAAAGTATCCGGTGGAATTCAGATCATTGACGTGGCGGCCGGGACAGAACTTGGTGTCTGGAATGTTAACCATGCGGTGGACTGGTCACAGGATGGCTCGACCTTGTTTGGTCGAGGCGCCGACAGAATCGGTCTTTGGAAACTGCAGCGAGATTCCGGAGAGATACGTCAGGATTTCGCACTCCATCGCGACGGACGGGAGCCGGTTCGATATATGGCGGTCGCCAGCGCGGCACCATATCTCGTGGCGGCCGATCAACAGCACATTCGCGTCTACAATTATCTATCGAATCGCATGCTGGGCGTACTTCGGGGACATACCGGCGCGATCATGTCGGTAGCTATATCAACTGACGGAAGGACGGCCTATTCCGGTGATGACAAAGGGAATCTCCTGAAATGGGACTTGACGGATTGGGTGACCGCAGACCGGAACGCCGAACGGGAGGTAGCTGAAAGCGTCGCGTTCAGCACACGAACCGCCAGGCCATGGTCAGCGGAGCCACGAACCTTTCAAGGAAATAGCGGAGTAAAAATCACCATTGACGCCGGCAGCGAAGCAACTGCCGCTGTTGTTGAAGAATCCCTGCGGCAGGTACTGCGGGAGATTCAGAGTTCCGAAAAGTAAGTGCGATCTCTAATACCTCATGGTTTTTCAAATCGGTGAGTCTATGGCGTCAAAGGAGAAATATATGTGTCTCGGCACCTGCAAGCATTTATTCGGATTGATGTTCCTGTTGATCAGCGGGCTCGTCGCCGTCGCTCGAGCCGATGATAAAGCTCTGTCAGTGACGGAGACTCTCTCGTCTCATACGGCTTTGATCATAGGCGTGGATCACTATGAGCATTTCCGTTCGCTGGAATTCTGCGGAAATGATTCGCGTGACCTGGCAGATCGACTGCGGCACGCCGGCATCGACAAAGATCGTGTCGTGACGATGACGGGCTCCGTTGAAGACTCATCCATGCGGCCGACAGCGATCAACATTCGCAGGCAGTTGAATCACATGCTGGGAGCGCTGGACGAAGAACAGCGGCGAATTGTTCAGCCGGGAACGCTGAGGCCCGGCGACATGTTTGTATTTGCATTCAGCGGCCATGGAGTTCATATCGACGGTGTCAGTTACCTGTGCCCTTCGGACGGCGATCTGCGGAACAGGGAGTCACTGATCCCTGTCCCGGAACTCTACCGTCAGATGGAACTGTGTGGAGCACGTTTTCGACTGTGTCTCATCGATGCCTGCCGGAACGAACCGCTGCCGAGTGGGGCTCGTGATGTCCATGAAAGCCCCATCGATCAGAAACAGCTTCCCGCGTCACTGCTCAGATCCCCCCCGGAAGGAATGCTTGTACTGGCGAGCTGCGCCGCGGGGCAGATTTCCTATGAAGATCCTGAACTCAGGCACGGAGTGTTCATGAACTATGTGCTGGAAGGACTCTCCGGTGCGGCCGATGCCAACGGCGATGGTCAGGTAACGGTTCTTGAAATCTGCAGCTACTCCAGCGATTCCACGACGAAATACGTTCACAAAACTCGCCACACTTCGCAGACTCCGGAATTCAACGGACGTTTGGTGAACTCCGTGCTGGTCACGGTAGACCCGGCATCGCATGAGCGGCCGAACATCGTTCGCACGATCAGCTATTCGATGCACCCTGCGACCGTTCGCACGGGTGATCTGCCGAAAGGTTGGAGTGGTGACGAGTCCGTTGCGTCCCAAAAGACGCCGTCCGGACCAGCCCTGATCCAGTTGACGCCCCAGGCTGCCGTTCTCTCATTTGATGAGCTTCAGGTCGCGTCATCATTCTTTGTTGAATTTGAATACTACCTGGGCGGCTGGTATTCGTCATTTGAATGCACGCTGACAGGAGATTCAGCGCAGGATATTCTTCTTAAGTCAGCGCATCCGGGCGGCAACACCAACTGCGTTGCGTCGCTGAACGGATTTCCTGCGAAACAGATTGGCGGCAATCTGAATGACTACAAACACAAGGCTCGGATTGAAGTTCAGGACCGGCGACTGCGGCTGCTCATCGACGGGATCGAGATTCAGGCGATCCGGTGGGAGGAAAAGTGTTCGTATGGGACAGCTCGGTTCGTGTTGTCCACTCAAGATGAACGGCACTATGCTGCAGCTCACAATACAGCGTTGTTGTCGTTCAGGTCAGGCCCACTGACCGCGGAAGAATAGGCCACCTCTTTCGGAGAGTGCATTGATTTTCAGAATACATCTGCTCTTCTGTGCTGTTTGCTGGATGTTGTTCTGCGCCGATGAATCTCGAGCAGACGGGACTCATTGGGTGCTGCTGGTCGGGGTCGATGACTATGCCCACGTCACCGATCTAAAGTACTGCAGTGACGATGTTGTCGCATTGCGCAGCGCATTGATTGAATTGGGGGTTCCGGATAACCAGATCAAACTGCTGCATGACCGCGCCGCAGAAAACCGGTTTCGTCCCTTTCGTGCGAACATTCTGCGGCAACTGGATCTCGTGCTCAAGCTCGCAACAGCAGACGACACCATCCTTATTGCCTTCAGCGGCCACGGACTGCATCTGGACAATCGGAGTTACCTGTGTCCGGCCGAAGCTGATCCGGATGATACAGACACCCTGATCTCCCTGGATGATGTTTATGACCAGTTGCAGAAGTCGTCGGCCGGAGTGAGAGTCCTGATTGTTGATGCCTGTCGAAACAATCCACGGGTTCCCGGCAGTCGGGAGATTGTCGGCGAAGGTGCCGACTTTGTCCGCGCGCTGGAGGTGATTGTCAGAGACCAAACAAAGCCCGAAGCGGAGAGCATCCTGCTGCTGACAAGCTGTGCGCCGGGCGAGAAATCCTACGAGGAGCCGGAATTCGGCCATGGAGTCTTTTCGCACTTTCTTTTGCAGGGCCTGAAAGGAAAGGCCGACTCCGACAACAACGGCATCGTTTCCTTTCACGAATTGGCGGAGTATGCGGGGCACGAGACAAAGACCTACGTAGCCGATCGCTTTAACGCCTCGCAGCGTCCGTTCCTGCGCGGGGACCTGGAGATCGACACTCTGCGGCACGGTTTTACTCTCGGCAGCAACATCGTGGACTGGCCCCGCTTTCGAGGCCCCAACGGCAGCGGCCTGGCCCCACGTGCCAATTTGGTCACGACCTGGAGCGACAATAAGAATCTGTTGTGGAAGGTGTCGTTGCCTGGTAAGGGAACCTCAAGTCCTATTGTTGTCGGTGATGCTGTACTGGTGACTTGCTACACCGGTGAGAAGGTCGTTGACGGCGAGTATGCCAGCATCAAATCCCTGGAGCGACACTTGGTGTGCTATGAACGATCCACAGGCCGCCAACGGTGGGTGGCCAAGGAAGAGTCACAGCATCCGGCCCACAGTTTCTTCGTGGAGACGATGTTTCATGGGTATTCGACAAACACGCCATGTAGCGACGGTCAATCAATTTGGGCGTTCCATAGCTTTGACGGGGTGTATGCCTATGATCTGGATGGAAACCGCAAGTGGCACGCATCTCTTTCCGGAAAGACACCTCCCAGAGACCAAACAGGGTCAGCTGCCAGTGTGACATGTTCACATGGGCGAGTATTTGTTCAGGCCGACTACGAGCGCAGCAGCCTCTTTGCGTTTGACGGGTTGAGTGGAAAGGAACTTTGGAGATTTGATACAGGCAGTCCTGGTATGACAAACTGCTCAACCCCCATCTTCTTTACACATGGCGAAAAAGAACTCCTCGTCTACCTCAGCCCCAAAGGGCGATTGGATCTTGTCGATTCTTCAACTGGGATGTTATTCGCAAGCACCCGTGCGGAAATCTCAGGCGACACCCCGAATTCACCTGTGTCATCGCCTGAGACGATATTCGTCGTTAGCGATGGTTTTAGTGCATATTCCTTACAGAGTGAAGGTGGTCAGGGGGGCGTGGCCAGGAATTGGTTGAGTTTCGAAAACGAAATGAGTTACACAACACCAATTGCTGTTGGAGGAAAATTGATTGAAGTTGCCGACCTGGGAATCATGAGTGTTGTGGACAGCACAACCGGCGCACTCAAGAACAGGAGTCGCCTTGGTTTTCGCGGTCGCATTTTTAGTTCCCCTGTGGCAGACAGTCGGCATTTATTCGTTGTCAGCGAAACGGACGGAACTGTTGTCGTGGACCACAATTCCCTCGCAGTCGTCGCTCACAACCGTTTTGAATCCGACGACAGCAACTTCAATGCAACCCCGGCTATCAGCGGCAATCTGCTGTTTCTGCGGTCGGACAAGTTTCTCTACTGCATTGGAGAAAAACCGTAACGTTCGCGCAATTATCCCCCGTGAACAGACTCCTGTGAGTGGTCAATCATTTTCATTCACAGGAGATCCGGCAATGAACGTTCTGGTTTGTGGGTCCCGCGGCTGTTCCGATCGGGAGGCAATGTTTCAGGAACTGGCGAAACTTCCGGTCGGAACGACCATCATCCACGGCGCCGCTCGAGGCGCTGATCGGATGGCCGGTGAAATTGCCACAGAGCTGGGCCTGCGGGTCGTTGCATGCCCGGCAGACTGGGCTCGATACGGAAAGGCGGCCGGACTCATCCGAAACCGGCAGATGCTGGACGAATACAAGCCTCAGCTGGTGCTTGCTTTCGTTCAAGACTGGGCGAACTCTCGTGGAACGCAGCACACGGTGAGTCTGTCGCAAAAACGAGGGATCCGGACGCAGGTGTTCTGCCTGGGACACAACACGAACGAGTGAAACCATCCAGCTACCTAATGCTTAGTACGGGAAACGTAGTTCCGGTACCGCTTAAATGGACTTGCTGCTCACTTCCAAAATACTGCTTTGTCAAGCGTGGTACATTTCCAGCAGCAAAGCCAAACCATTCCAGCACATCCAGAGATTCAACTGACGCGGCCTCAGCATGTCGATCTGACAAGGGGCCGAAATCGGCCGCATTAGCACCCGAGAGCAGCGCATAGGTCAACAAGCCATGCTTCAGGTCATCCACCTCGTGTGCCTCCTGCGTGGCCCCGGAGGCAGCCAGAGTAAAGACACCGCCCTGTTGCCCCAGTTGTTCGAAGGCACTGCGAAAGGCAAAGGCATTTGTGCCCTGACGGCTGATTTGAATGGCGCCGCCGGATGCACAGGTGTCAAAAACCAGCAAACGCT
>JAGQQS010000863.1 GCA_020426105.1 Planctomycetaceae bacterium | reverse complement strand
TTGTAGGGAGTCCGAAATTCGAGGTGCAGCGTGTAATCGTTAAACAATTGTTTTGTCTTCACGTTGGTGTTCGCCAGTAAACCGTTCTCCATGACACCGTTCTCCCATGCATCGACTGAACTTCCATCGAACAGTACGATGGCTCCTTTGCCCGGCTTAGCGCCCAGCGTCGGACTCCTGCGGTCTACTCGGGAGAATTCTGCGATCACCTTGTCGTTTTTTGAAACAGAAATCTTCTGATCCTGAATGATCGCTGTCGCAGACTTGTCGTCTGAAGAGAATCGCACGATGTTCCCGTCTCGCATTCCGCTCAGAAGCAGACGCTGCTTTTCGGGCGTCCAACCAAGGCCCGGCAAACCACCTTCGAGAAGGTAGGCGTCGAAGGCACCGCCCCCCAACGCCACAACCTGAACGCCCCACGCAGTATCTGGCCGATCAATTCCATATTCTCCCTGGATCAGAAAGTCAGGATCTTCGGCAGCAGCTTTCTCCGGATCGGTCCAGGTCAAGGCTGCCGGATCTTCTTTTGGCTTCGCTTTCCGGGCAACAGCTTCATCAGCCGTCGATCGTGAGACGATGCTCAGAGAAATTGCGATCAGTCCTGCCAGCCAGCGTGAAGAATTCATAAGATTAAAAGTCTTTCTCTTGTGGGAGAGTCAGCATGTTGACGTCAGACACTCGGCCCAACGTCTTTCAGCATTTCGTTACTGTCTCCGAAATGATCGATGGCGACGCCCATCTGATTTGCCATAGACACAAACAGATTTGCCATTGGTGTTTCTTCCGGCATCACAAGGTGCCGCCCCGTGTCAATGGCTCCG
Organism: Planctomycetaceae bacterium; assembly: GCA_020426105.1. Classification (GTDB taxonomy): domain Bacteria; phylum Planctomycetota; class Planctomycetia; order Planctomycetales; family Planctomycetaceae; genus SXXK01. The sequence continues at coordinate 2,505 of JAGQQS010000863.1, read as the reverse complement.
CCACCGCGACCAGCGACGATGCAGGGAAGATGTTCGTGATTGTGCCTGCGGCCGTCGCCCATGGCCGACCCGTAGAGCACCATGCAATTGTCCAGCAGTCTTCCTTCGCCTTCCGGAACACTGCCGAGTCTGCGCACGAAGTGACCAAACTCTTCGGCAAGGAATGCGTCAATCAGACGAATCTGTTCGCGCTTCTCTTTGGCGTGTGTCAGCTGGTGATGACCGGAATTCAGGCCGAGATTTTCGTAAACTCGGTCTGTTTGAGCATTCCCGGTCATGAATGTGATTATCCGAGTCGCATCGGTCTGCCAGGACAGCACCACCAGATCGTACATCAGGCGAATGTGATGCATAAAGTCGTGCGGTTCCGTCGGTGGGCGGAGATCCTGCGAAACACCAAGCGGAGGCAGGCCCGCCACATGGTCAATTTGTCGCTCAACTTCACGAACACTGTCGAAGTACTCATCCAGCTTGCGGCGGTCGGTGGCGCCAAGTTGTTTCCGCAGTTGAGTCGCGTTGTCGGCGACGTAGTCCAGCACGCTCTGACGATCTGCTGAACGCTGCTGAAACTCCTTCGCATCACTGCCGCTGACGCCGAACAGGCGATCGAATGCTCGTCGAGGATTGATTTCCACTCCGCTGGGCTGAGTAGGCGAGCGCCAGGAAATGTTTGAAAGATAGATGCAACTGTACCCCGAATCGCAGCGGCCTTCCTTGCGCGTCGGTTCGATGCCCAGTTCCATGGAGGGCAGCCGAGTCTGATGACCAATCTTTCCGGCAATCAACTGGTCAATGGACTGCCCCAGGTAGATGTCCTTGCCTCCGGTTTTCTTGGCCTGAACGGCTGTCAGAAATGTGGCGCCTTCACGAGAATGGGCTCCGCCGCCATCGCCGTTGGAACGTGCTTTGTCGTGGCATAAGTTCGAAACAAACAACAGGTCATTCCGGATGTCTTCAAGACAGCAATTCGACGTGTTCAGTTTGAAGTCACGCCCTTCTCCGTGAGGTGTCCAGTCTTCTTCGACCACACCATTGGGGATGTAGACCCATCCGATACGGCGCGGAGGCTTTGACGCGGGCGTCATCCCAAAGCCGGACGGTGTCATGGCTTCAAGAAACGGCAAGCCCAGCGCGACCCCGGCGCCTTTCAGGACGGTTCTTCGTGGAATCATTTTCATGGTTGAATTCCTTCACCACGCTGCAGCAGAAACGGACGACTCAATACAATTTCCGCAATGAGATCGTTGAAGCGGTAGCTGGATTCTTTGGTGTTACGGATAATCTGATCTATGGCTGGTCGGTCGTAGTGTTCGACACCGCGGCCAAGGGTAAACGTCATCAGCTTTTCCACAACACAGCGCACAAAATCTTCTTCGCGCTGCAGCAGAATCTGAATGAGATCAACGGGGCCGGAAAACGATTCACCGGAGGGAAGTGTACCGCCTGCATCCAGAACGGTGTCGCCGTCCTTGTCTCGCCATTGTCCGGCAGCGTCGAAGTTCTCAAGACCGAACCCGATGGAATCCATCACCTGATGGCAGGACGCACACCGAGGATTGCGGCGATGCTCTTCCAGTTGCTGCCTGAGCGAAACGTCAGACGCAGCGTCGCCACTGTTTTCAAGTGTAGGAACATCGGCAGGTGGAGGAGGCGGCTCTTCGTTAAGAATTGTCTCCAGAATCCACTTGCCACGTTTAGTCGGTGACGTTCGATTGGGGAACGACGTCAGCATCAAGATTCCGCCCTGAGTCAACATGCCACGACGGGGCAGTCCGTCGAGACTTACGCGGCGGAATTCAGCCGACGTCCAGTCTTTCGTGCTGATTCCATAGTAGTTTGCCAGACGTTTGTTCATGAATGAATAGTCTGCCCGCAGAATGTCCAGCACACTGCGCTTTTCACGCATGATGCTTTCGGCAAACATCATCGATTCCGTCAGGAGGTCATTCTTGATGGCTGTGCTGAAAGCCGGGTACAGATTTCTGTCCAGCTTCACATCCGGTATTTTCTGCGTCCCCAGCCACTGCCCGAAGAAGCTATGGACGAACTCGGACGACCGTGGATCGTCCAGCATGCGAACCACCTGCCCCCTGAGCACATCTTCTGTGTGCAGCGCATTCCTTTCAGCCAATTGCAGCAGCGTTTCATCCGGAAGCGTTTTCCACAGACAGTAAGACAGACGCGACGCCAGAGCATAGTCGCCGATCGGATGAATCAGTTCCTGGTTCTGCCGCGTGGATCCGGGCTCCAGGCGAAACAGAAAGTGAGGCGAAACCAGAATCGACTGAGTCGCCAGTTTCAGAGCCTGCGGAAAAGTACGTCCGGCCAAAACCGTGCGCTCCACAAAGTCGCTGATGGCGTCAAGTTCCCTTTGTTCAACAGGACGGCGAAACGCCGAATACATCAACGGCTTCAGAGCCGAACGTGCCGCTTCTTTGACAGTCAATTCCTCTGACGGGACGGTGGTCAACAGGCGACGATGATGAGGATGCAGTTGTTCCGGCT
>JAGQQS010000862.1 GCA_020426105.1 Planctomycetaceae bacterium | reverse complement strand
GTTGATTGAGCTGACCACCTGCGTACGTCACACGGGTTTAAGGACTGTTGAGAAGTTCTTCGTAAGATTTGTCATTTTCTGAGCTCGCGATAAATCTCCTTGAGCCATCACTGCGCACGATATAGTCCTGGGGCCCAGCAAGGTTATCTACGTAAGTCCCTGCAGGAAAATCGATTGTAAATTCAGACGGGTCTAAAGGCAGATTGATTTCTGCATCCGTCACGACAGACTCGACGGTCGAAAGCACAGCTCCGCCCTCGCCAAATTTCGAGATTTTCCATCCAGACACGACGGAGTCGCCGCGCTCGCACTTCTTGTAGAAGATGTCGGTTTGCCGCTGCACTCCATCCCGGCTGGCGACGACTATGCGTCGAATCAGTGCAGTAAATGGCGATCGCCCGAGGAATGGTGCAAAAATCACGTATGAATCTCCCTTGTGATGGACTGTTTTTTGATTGCCCTGATGCACCCTGCCGCCAGCTAATCGGATCAGACGACAGATTTAGAAGCCCGCGTTGTTTGGGAAGAGAATTCGTATCTTCCTCGCAATTGCCACGAAGTGGGTGACCGCCCCACTTTTGAACGAACTGAAATATCAACGATCTCTTTAAAACATTACCGGATTTTTGCACTGAGGCAAATTTGTTCGAGAACCTGAGCCGGTGATTTCACCCGCATAGTCACCACAATCGGCAGCAATTACTACTTTCTCCGCTGACTTTCCAATTCTTGTTGCAGTTCATTGAGTTCTGATTCGATCAGGCCCCCGACCAAAAAACGGCGAGACGCAGATGTTGGCTCTCGGGCGTCCGGACCCGGTGTTGCACATCGGCCGCATACCGTTTTCTATTTCCAGGGTGCTCAGCAACGAAAGCAACGATTCCCATGCGCAAGCTTGTTCACAGCCTTCAGCAGTTCAGCGTCCCCCTGATCGTGGGGGTCATCTGCGCTATGATCTGGGCCAACGTCGCGCCGGAGAGTTATCACAATCTGGTCCATACGCCGATCTACAGTCTGGGATCCATCTTCAGTCATCATGCGTCTGATGACGCGCATGCCACTGATGCGGGCTGGGGACATTATTTTACGCTGCATTTCCTGGTCAATGATATTTTTATGGCGTTGTTCTTCGGCATCGCGGCGAAGGAAATCACCGAAGCCTGCTTGCCCAACGGCGCTTTGAATCCGATCAAGAAAGCGATTAATCCGCTGTTCGGAACGGTCGGCGGGGTACTTGGCCCAATCGGAGTGTTCCTGCTGCTGAATTCAGTCTTCGGTCGTACGGAATGGCAGCGAGGATGGGGGATTCCAACTGCCACCGACATTGCACTTGCCTGGCTGGTCATCAAGCTCCTGTTCGGGGCCAGACATCCAGCGGTCAGTTTTCTGCTGTTGTTGGCTGTCGCCGACGACGCAATTGGGCTTGGGATCATCGCCGTTGGGTACCCGGATCCGGCGCACCCAACTGAATGGTTTAATCTGGCCTGGTGCGTTCCGGGCGTTGCGATTGCCTGGGGGCTTCGCCGGGCAAATGTCTATAGCTGGGTGCCGTACATCGTTGCCGGTGGCCTGCTAAGCTGGTGGGGACTTTACAGCGCATATCTCCATCCGGCACTCGCACTGGTTTTCATTGTTCCGTTTCTCCCGGGCCCGAAACGTGACCTTGGTCTGTATGTGGATGACGATTCCAGCAACCATGATCATCACCATAGCACACTGGAAAACTTTGAGCACAGCCTCAAACTGGTCGTGGACTGTGGGTTGTTCTTCTTCGCCCTGGTGAATGCAGGCGTCTCGTTCGGCGAAGTCAGCGGCCTGAGCTGGATTGTGTTGCTGGCCCTGGTGGCTGGTAAGATGATCGGTGTAACGCTGTTTTCATCCGCTGCCCACGCCATGGGTTTTTCATTGCCAGCCGGAATGAATCATCGTCATCTGATCGCGACAAGTGCTGTGGCGGGACTTGGTCTGACGGTTGCCCTGTTCGTTTCTGGTCAGGCATTCACCGACCCGGCGCTTCAGGCCGCAGCAAAAATGGGTGCTGTATTCTCAGTGGCATCCGCGGTCGTCGCCTTTGTATTGAAGTTAATCCTTGGCATTCGCGCTGAATTACCGGTCACGCTTGATTCTGTCGGCTCTGATCCTGAAGCACAGCTGAGAGTTGACCTTCAGGATCTTGACAAACAGATTCAGGACCACCTCAACGCCGACAAAGAGCAAAATCCCACTGCTCCCGTTGAGCAACACACCTTTTCCAGTTAAGTTGTCACCTGATGCAACTCAGCCACACAGCTCAGTCTCGAGGACTGAGCTGTGTTCTTTTATGCCTTCCAACGCCTGCACCTGGGCTCACTTGATTCCGTCGGGAAATCGAACCATCGAGATGGCCGTAAGGAAAAATATCAGGAAACAGTAGAACCAGGCGGCTTTCGGATAGCCCTGCTCATTTGGTTTGTTGCTCAGGAGCTGAGCAACACAGCCGATCAGCAAGAGCACCAACATTCCGTCTCGTGCGATGTACCATGCGACGGCGACACAGGCGGTTGCAACGAGTTTCTGATGTCGCGACAGTGCACGAAAACCGCGTCCGCCATCCAGGCTGCCAAAAGGCAGGAGATTGAACAGGTTGATCCACGCCCCGACACCGGCAATGGCCGCAAAAATCGGAGCTGTCGTAACGAGCCACAATCCGAGGGCTACAAGCGCAGCACCCAGACCGTAGATCGGACCAGCCAGGCCGATGTCAGCGTCCTCTCGTGCATTCATTACTGGCTGCTGCATGCGAATCAGTGCGCCAAGTCCTGGAATAAAGGTGGGCGCGCCAGTGCGAAATCCATAACGACGCAGTTCTATGATATGGCCGATTTCATGGACATAAATAGAAAGTACTTTCATCGCCGAGGGGTTCGTGAGTC
>JAGQQS010000861.1 GCA_020426105.1 Planctomycetaceae bacterium | reverse complement strand
GGAGCATCCAGGCGGAATTCAGCTAAGACTCCGCTGCCCGGCTGCCACGCTGCAGAATCACGCAGCCAGTTCACATACTGCCGCACGAATTGCTTCAACAGTGATCCTTCGACAGGTGGCCTTAGATCAAAGCCCTGAGTCGTCAGCCCCGGGGTACTTTGCGATTTCCCGTTCCCGGTCGCCGCTCCGGGCACCGTTGCCTGCACCAGCGCCATTGGAAACCGACTCAGTAATACATAAAACCCATCACGTGTATCACCATTGTCCAAAAACCGATTTCGAGCGATCTCAACCACACGAGCCCCGTCGCCGTTCGCCATATACGCCAGCATCAGCGAAATCGCATCGTCTTCGGCCAGATCCTGATCTGCATCGACTTTGCCATCCCGATCCGTCGCGCGAGCGACGATAACGCTCGGTTTTCGCACCGGCATTGGCAGCACGACGAGACCATGCAGATCCGGAACCAACTGTGGTTGAGGCGCGATCGAGCGATTGAACTTCGCCGCGATGAGTTCCTTGCCATCGCCATCGAGTACCCTCACCAGGCCATCTGCATCGTACGTGATCCGTCGCAGCACTTTGCCACCGTCGCGTTCGACAATTCGGCGTTCCGCCAGGCGACCATCGTTCGCAAAGATCAGATGCACCGCGAAAAGCTGCGACTGTCCCCTCTCCCCCGATTCGGGGGAGAGGGTTAGGGTTAGGGTGAGGGGGTTCTGCGGTTCTTCGCCTGATGTTGGATTTGATGATGCATCGCCTGAAGCGGCCCCCTCATCCGGCCTGTTGGCCACCTTCTCTCCCTTGCCAGGGGGAGACGGGACAGATTTGGTTTGTGGGACAACGGCCACCGTCCGTTCATCCAGCGCCACCACATCAGCCCCGCGACTGAGTTCCTCAACGCTCGGCAGCAACCACGGTACGATGTCTGAAAACCCCTGATGATGAAACCGACTGAACGGCCGCTTCGATGCCAGACCGATCTCACGATACACATGCCACAGCGTCTCGCCGTCACACACCACATGTTCCCGCAGACCTTCGGAAACGACGCGTTCCCAGACATGCCGACCCTGCCCGTCGTAGAGAATCGTTATGCCAGGTTCGTTGTCCGAAGCGCCGATTGCGATGGACTCCCAGCCGCGACCCCGAGCCTTCTCAATCAACTCTCGTGCCGCCTCATCGACGCTACCGGCTGGCGGATCTGAAATCTCAGATTTCAAATTTGAAATACTCGATTCATATTCGACCACCGCCATTACGTCCGCCGCTGAAGTGTTCAGCCCTGGAGCGTACGACATCAGGTCCCCGAACATTGTTGGATTGATTGCGAACGAATCATCCGCCTCTGTCTGGAAAGTTGGCAACGTGACAAGCGCGGCGTCAAAACCAACATTATCGGCAGCCCAGCGATGCGTCCCAACGGTCCTTTGCTGCGACATCGAATAACTCTCATGGGTTCGCCAGCCATGTTCTAATCCGAAGTGCTGCTGCTGAACTTTTAATTGAATGAGATCATCCGAGTCGCTTGCCAGCGCATTTCCTGAAAAGTAAGCGAGTTTGTCCTCAGTAAGTGGAGTTCGACCGCGTCGAATTCTTCGCGGGTCTGCGAGGTCACCAGGCTGAATCTGAAAACGGCCAAACGGAATAGTACGCCTGATTAGCAAATCGTGGTCATCATACACAACGTTGATATCTCTCACGTACCGATTGAGCAGCTCAGGATCTGCGATCTGCGGAATCCATCCATAGCTGTGATTCCCATAATCGTGATGATTCCCATCGAGTTGAATGATGCCCTGCCTCGTCTGCAAAATCTGATTGTCTGTTCCCAAAACGAAAACTCCGTTGACAACCACGTTAGCCTTAACCACTGGAGCGGAAATCCCGTCGTTGGAATTGAGATTTCTGAGTGTCTGAACCGCCGACGTCGGATCCAGCGTCATCAACCGGGGGGTATCCATCGGAACGAAGCTCGCACCAGGCAGCCGCGCGACCGTTGACATCACATCCGATGGTGTCTTGCCGTTGCTCGTGGTCAGGGATGCAGCAGGCACCGCAGCCTCGCCGTCGTTTTCAACAACCACCTCAATCGTCTCCGGACACGCATACAGCGCCCAATGATCTTTGCGACCACGATCGACGTTGAACTGTGTGTACATCTCATCGTTCTCAAGCACCAGCAGCGAAGTGAAGGGACTCATCACATACATCGATTTGCTGAGAGCGACGATCGTCTCACGATTTGCTGTTGCGTTCTCGGCGAGAAGTCGATCGATCTCCAGCTTCGCCCAATGCCGAGGCAGATAGCTGGCGTCTTCTTTGACATCGTTCACGGCAACCGTTTGACTCCACGGCTGACCATTGAGCGTCGCGGTGACGGTGATTTCTTGCGGCAGCGGCTGACCTTCAGGGATTCGACAAATCGCCGCAAGTTCTTCGCCCTGCGTGACGGTGTCGGAAAAGAGGAGGAATCGCGATTCGTTTGAATCATCGGACTGATCGGGCGAGCGGTTGGGCGTCAGCCCTCCGTGTGCGATTGCTCCGCGTGCGACCGCTTGCGATTCAGGCCCGGATGGGCCGACATAACCAATGCCGGGGCCGTGAGACCCCGGAGAGGCTCCGAAGAAAACCAAAGGGCTGAAGGCCCGACACAATTTGCCACACAAAACTTCTGTCGCCCCTTCAGGGCTTTCCATTCTGTGGGGATCGATACCGGTGGCTGACGCCACCGGCAATGGATGTGGCAGCCCATCCGGGCCTAAGCGCATTGCTTTGTTTTTATCCGAACAGCTTGAAAAAGCCGTCCAGCATTCAACATTCACCAGTCGCGGCAAATGCAGTTTGTTGAACAAGTCAAACGCCCGCCACGCGATATCTTCATCGGGATTGATTTGAGTGCTCAACCCACCCGTTCGAGACGCCGCTTGTTTCATCATCGCTTCATTCCAGCGACGACCGACTCCAATGCCTATATACTGCGAATTTTCAGGAATCATCGCCGCCAGCTTTGCCGCATCACGTTCACCAAGTGCCGGCATCCCTGACCCGACGTGGACAAGCACAGGCGAGCGGTTGGGCGTCAGCCCTCCGTGCGAGTTCATCTGCGATTCAGGCCCGGATGGGCCGACATATCCACTGCCGGGGCCGTGAGGCCCCGGTGACGTTGTTAAGTAAACCAGAGGGCTGAAGGCCCGACACAAATCGCCCCCAAACAATTCTATCGACCCTTCTGGGCTATCTATACGACAGCGATCGATACCGGTCGCTGACGCCACCGGCAGAGTTTGTGTCAGCCCCTTCGGGCCCTGTTCCGCTCCGTTGACACCATGTCTACCAATGGCATCGACCGAACAAGCCTGCAGTGCTGCGGCCAAATCCAGCGCACCGACAAGATGCACATTTTCCAGATACTTCACTGCCGCTGCAATATTCTCGGCACTACACAACAGCGGTTCGTCAGCATACAGCGCCGCGCGACTTGAGGCAGTCACGATGGAAAACGTATCGGAATGCTCCGCGTTTTCCAGCAGCGTACGAATGATCTCAATCTGCGTCCGTGCCAGCAGCGGAGTTCGGTCGCCTGCTTGTTCGAAGATGAACCCCCAATGGTGGGGTTTGCGTTGCATGTCGCCAGCGAGCTCAGGGCGAAGGCGAAGCATGAGGTACTGCTGGCCGTCATATTTGTAATTTGAAATTTGAGATTTCAAATTTGTGTTTTCCGCAACTCGCAACACCAAATCCCTATCCAACAATGCATTCTTCAATACCGCATCCAGCACCAAGTCGTCGCCGTCATTCTTTACCGTCATCGCATGCGACTGCGATCGCCATTCCGTTCCCGCTGCGCCTTTCACGACAACATGTGCCGACCAATCTCGCACTGCATCCATCGTGTGCCCCGCAGGAAATCGATACGACAACTGCCCATCGTTCGAAAGCAACCTTTGCGAATAACTCAGCACGATGCGTTTTTCCTGACGCGGCTCCAGCGGAAAAACTCGCATCTTGAACGTGCTGCCATCGACCCATTCGAGTAATGCCGGATCCAGCATCTTGCGTTTGATCTCTTCAAACGTGTTGCGAGCATGATTGCGTTCGGCCATGCCACCTTCCATCAGCTTGCCGTTCACATACATCGCCAGCCGCGACAGTGACGCATCGGTTGGCAGAGGAAAATGAAACGTGCCTTCCAGCCGTGAATGTGTGTGATTGAAATACGTCTGATCGATCGTCGTGCGAGCGAACCCGTCTTCGATATGGACGTCGATGTGGTAATTCCGCAGACTCAATTTGGAACTCTGCCCATGCGGATCCACAGTCACCAACGCGCCCCCGGAATATTCGCTCTTCGCCACCAACGAGCCAGTCGCTGCCGCCATCAGGTCGCGAGTCCACTCCAACTGCGACGAAGTTGATCGTGCGGCTGTGAGAATTGTTTCACCAGCAGCCGTTAGTTGCTTACCAGCCGTCACAAGTTCACCAACTCCCGACACTTTCACCTTCCCCTGAGTCACCGTCACGTCGGTTTCAGCATCCTCGACAGTCACAGCAAACTTCGTCCCCAGAGCCGTGATCGTCCGTTCGGGTGTGATCACCTCAAACCTGAGCGGCACAGCGCCAGCGGCCGGTGCGGTATCAACCGTTGCCTGCACGCTGGCGCCGTGCGGCTCCGAGAAGGTCGGCACAACTTCGACGAAAACTTCACCCTTCGTGACCTCCACGCGGCGTTCGGTCACAATCTTCACATGAGCGTTGCTATTCACATACAACACCGAACCGTCCGGCAATGACACGCGGCGTCGTTCGCGCTCGCCCGTGGAAATTTCGTCGCCCACAGCAACTTTGCCTACTGGCGGTGTCTCGGGCCTTTGTTTTGCGGTCATCTGATAGGGAACGGTACGCGGCAGCGCCAGCCGCCGCTGCAGATCCGTAAGCAATGTTCCCTGCAATTTGTTCCTTTGATCGTTCTGCGAAATCGCACGCGGTACTGGCACGTTCGAACTGAGCACAACCACAGATATGAGTGCCAGCAGTGACGCCAGTAACGACGCAATCGCGGCCTTGCGATTGCTGCGAAGCGGGATCTCTGTCGTTGACACGACGACAAGTCGTGGTTCCGGTGCGTGATGAGTTGATTGCGACACAACGACCGCAGGCAACGCCGTTGAAGTCACAGTGCGATCGGCATCATCTGCAGTTTCGATCAATCCCTGAACCTTACCAACGAGGCGATGCAGCTGCTCGTCGCTAAGAGGTGTGGTTAGGTCCGCAGAAGTCAGCATCGCTTCGATTTCTGAGTCGACTAACAACTGCGGTGCGACGGCTTCGGCAAGCAATCGACGAATCGATTTATCTCGAAAATTCAAAATTTCTTCATTCATTGGAGTGTCTCATCTTAATTTGAGATTTGAGATTTCAAATTTGAAATGTGATAAACAAGCAGTCAGCACCGACTAAGAAGAAGGCCGTCCTACGACACGCCGTCATCACAACCGTGTCCACGCGCGGTCAGCTCGCGGCGAACTCGTTCCAGCGCGCGTTTTCGGTAAACGCGCACGGTTGAGGGTGGTATTCCGAGTTCATCGCTCAAACGCTGGCTGCACGCCACTCCGTCCCGCGCCGCTGCATCCGCCAGCAGAATGGCACGCTGCACTTCGGGAATTTCGCTCAGAACGTCTTTCAAGTCATGATGTACGGCCGCCAGTGGAGGCTCGGCGATCATGTCACCATCAGCGTCATGCTGTAACGACATTGCTTGCTCGCAGCAGCCCATCAGCGAGTTATTGGAATTCACTTCTCTGGCTCGAGTTTTCTGCCATCCCATTCGCAGCACATCTCGAGCGACGTTCTCACAGATTCGATACAGCCAGACTCGAAGTGATGCACGATCAGGCTGAAAGCGATCTCGATTCAGCCACAATCGAAACAGGCCAATAGATAAAACATCCTCGAAATCTTCTTCCCGCAGGACTTCCCGGAACTGCCGTCTCAACAACCCCAATATGCCCTGTCCATACAGGCGCAGGATGTCTTCGAGGCAGCTCTGGTCGTTCTTCAGCAACTTCCGCGCGAGATCGGCGTCGTCGGTAACATCCAGTCTTCCGGGCATCCGCAGCACGCCTTTCCGGCTATTTTCGCAGGAGTCTGTCTGAAAGGGCAGATCGATCTTCAAAAGACTGTACGAGACAGCGTTACAAACAGCGAAACAGTCTTGTAGACAGCAACAAGGCCCACGACAATCGGGAACTCCGCGAATACGCAACAACCCCAGGGAGCGTGTCTTGAGTGCCGGGAGTCGTAGTATCTGTAACGGAGCGATCAGCTTCGCGCGCTGGACCACCGTTTTTGCTGTGGTTTATTTCGCCAGCCGCGTCACAGCTCAACAGATCACGGTAGAACAAACTTTTGCTGCTGAAGAAGATCTCACGACCTGCGTTGTCGAAGAAGCGTCCACTGCAGACAAAAATGCTGTACCTCGCATCGATTTTACCAGCAGGACGGCAACATTTACGACAACCCGTCCGGAGCAGCTGTTTGACGACAACATCGTCTATGCGGACCCGATCCAGAAGCCAGTCACCGAAGAGTGGCATGAGATCCTGCCGCCAGATCTCACCATACCATCTCAGGATCACCCGCTGCCCGTTGATCCGCTGCCCGTTGATCCGCTGCCGGTTGATCCGCTGGTTGTGGTACCTCCACCCGGGCCGTTGTCAGGCAGCACTGCTGCTGGCTGCGCCGAAGAGACGATTCATCATTTCAATGATCCTGAAATTGATGAGAAGCGGTTGAAATATTCGCGTCTGATGCACGAGCCGTACACAGTCTATCGCAGTGAACAGTCTGTGTTGGCCTGGCTGCCAGCACACGGGGAGGATTTTGGCTGGCTGGACTGGCAAACCGATCCATATCTTCGCCGCGGCGATAATCATGGCCTGACGGGAGCGATCAACATTCACTGGCTCGCAGGACCGATTTCATCGCCTCTGCCGCCGCGACTTTATGATTTCACGCTGGGATATCAGTCGCGGAAAAAGCTGTCAGACCAGTTCAGTTACGACGTGTCCACAAGTCTGGGTGCTTACAGTGACTTCGAAGCCAGCGCGCGGAAGGGGATACGTTTTCCGAGTCATGCCGTGGGAATGGTTCACGTCAATCGTTCCACAGATTTTATTTTTGGTGCGGACTACCTTGATCGCGATGACATCCGCGTGCTGCCCGTCGTTGGTTTATCGCTGAGAGATGTTTTTCTGCATGGCCTGCGAATGGATCTCGTCTTCCCGCGGCCCCGCATTGATTACATGCTCAGCGAGACAAATCGGATATATCTGGCGGGACAGATGAATGGCGGAACATGGCAGGTCCGATTTCCGGATCGATCGAACCCGGCCATGACGTATCGAGACCTCCGCCTGTTACTTGGTTTTGAATCGACTTCTAAAGGCGGAGGTCTCTCCGCATGGGAATTCGGCTATGTCTTTGATCGCAGACTCGAGTTCCGCGACCAACCGGGTCTTTCAGGTTTCGAAGATGCATTTGTCATCCAGTGGGTAAGCCGGCATTGATGACCCTGGCATGGGATGCATCAGCCCTCTGGACCTGAGTCGCAGAACAATAAACGGCGACAGCAAAAAAACGCGGCAACCTCATTTCGAGTTTGCCGCGTTAAAATCGATCCGGGTTTTCAGACGCTGGGGTCAGGCGGGATTCGCAATTGTGTCTTAAATCCTGCCTGCAGAATCAAAAACGGCCTTTCAGAATTCAGGGTTGTCGCTGAAACCTCTGGTTTCAGCAAGGACCACTGGCTGACGAAACCACCAGGAACGAGCACGATGGTACAACAGGCAGTCAGATTTGTAACTGCCAATCTGCAACTTTTTCTGCTGAGGGAGCGCGCAGAAAATCCTGCAGAAGCGGACCGCCGAAGTCAGATGTTTTACAGAAAAAAACTCTGGCGAACAGCGATTCGTTACCGGTCCGCAGGGCCGGCACCTGAGATCAATTAACTGAATACACCGCGGAGCCATGCATTCTTTCGACGTTCGATTTCCATGATTCGGCCAAAGACACCTCCGGCTCGACCGCCGCGTGCAACAACACTCTCACCTGCCGCAGGTTTGGGTGACAGAGTCGGATTGATGGAGGAATCCTGAGATGCAGCCGCTGCAGAGTTCATCGCTGAAGAGAGGCCAATCATCGCTACAGCCGAGAGTGCAACAATCAAACGCATAGATGCAACCTTTCGTAAGAGTAGGGGAGTCGCGGTTTGTTTCATGCGACTCCTGATACTCGAAACTTACACGGTAATGGCGGCGCGGGTCACGATATTTTTTTTCGGTCCCAAGTTTCCATTCGAGACTCGCCATGTCGTTCCGGATCTGCCACCCCTGCGGCGTCGCGCCGGATGACCGTTGAATGATCATTTTTCGTCGGAGTCGATTGCACTTTTCACAGTGTACCCAGCCGTCAAACTCAGCGGTCGTCCATCGCTGCGGCTGCTTCCGTTGGCTGACTGCGCCTGCGTATCAGGAAATTGCTCACAATTGATGCGGGCTAATACCACGGACTCGGGCGCGACGAGCCGCTCCGGTCAACGCAGGTGGCGATTGCGCTCATTGGTCCGGCAGATAAAGCATTCCGCCCGGGATTCAGCGGGTGATTCGATGCTTTGTTTGTGGAAACCGATTGCACACCACACTAGACTGCGTCGCTTGTCAGGGTGATGGAAAGGCCACGCTGGGGTTCGCGCGTGGCCATTTTCGTGATTTGTTCATTCGTCTGCGTCGCATTCCAAATTTATTGAGCGTGATTTGCACAGGAGATTTTCTGAATGAGTTCAGGTACTACTCAAACCACTGCACCGAACGCTCAGCGTTTACTGTGGGCTGGTTTTATGGCCATCCTGGCCGCCGGCGTTGGATATTCTGTTCGAGGCGGAATTCTCGGACAATGGGCCAATCAATTTGGCTTTACCATGACGGAGCTCGGCACGATTACCGGAGGTGGACTGACGGGATTCGGCATCGTGATCATTCTGAGTTCGCTGATTGCCGACAAAGTTGGCTACGGAAAACTGATGATCCTCGCGTTTCTACTGCATCTGATCTCCGCGGGCCTTACCCTTGGAGCTCCGATGGCATTTGCTTCCGGGGGCAAAGCGGCAGCCTTCACGTGCCTGTTCTGGGGAATGTTTATTTTCGCGGTTGGCAACGGGCTGTGCGAGGCTGTTGTGAATCCGTTAACGGCGACCCTGTTTCCAACAAACAAGACGCACTACCTGAATATCCTGCATGCCGGGTGGCCCGCGGGTCTGGTTTTGGGAAGTGTCGCATCGGCATTGATGGCGGCAAAGACTGATGAAAGCGGGAACCTGATCAGTGCTGCGGTGGACTGGAAAATCCAGATGTCTCTTTTCCTCATTCCCGTGCTGACATACGGAGTAATGTTGTTCGGACAAAAGTTTCCAAAGTCTGAGGCTGCCGATGCCGGAGTCTCCATGGGAAGTATGGTGGCAACCCTGTTCGCGCCACTGATGTTGTGCCTGCTGGTCATTCATGCGATGGTCGGTTATGTCGAACTGGGAACTGACTCATGGATCGCCAAAATTACAGGCTCAATCATGGCCAGTCCCACCAAAGGACTTATTTTGTTTTCATACACGTCATTGCTGATGTTTGGGCTGCGTTTCTTTGCCGGTCCTATTGTGCATCGCACGTCGCCACTGGGGCTCTTATTCGGAAGTGCTGTTCTGGGTGCGACCGGCCTGACGTTACTTGGCAGCGCCAGCACGGTGACTGCCTGTGTGATTGCTGCGACAGTGTACGCCCTCGGAAAGACATTCCTGTGGCCTACGATGCTGGCCGTTGTTTCAGAGCAATTTCCAAAGGGTGGGGCCATCTCCATCGGTATGCTGGGCGGTGTCGGGATGCTATCCGCCGGATTGTTGGGTGGTCCGGCAATCGGCTTCCAGCAGGACTATAATGCATCAGCAAACCTGAAGGAAAAATCCCCCGAAACCTACGACCGTTATAACGCCGGAAAGGAAGAAAGTTTTCTGGGGTTCAAAACCGTTGGACTGGACGGGGCCAAGGTGGGGACGCTCGAAGATAAAGGTGCTGAACTTGAGCGAGTCGGAAAGATCCTCGCGGATTCCGGTCAGACGGACCCAAATTATGCTGCTCAGGCCGCCTGGTGGGAGTCGGCGAAGGAATTTGAAGCAGTCGATGCCCAGCCCGTTAAAGATGCGGGCATCTATGGCGGTAAGCAGGCACTTAAATTGACAGCTTATGTGCCCGCCACCATGGCTGTGTGCTATCTTCTATTGATCCTTTATTTCAAAGCCAAAGGTGGCTACAAGGCCGTGCATGTCTCCGAAGAGGAGCCGGATGCGACTCC
>JAGQQS010000860.1 GCA_020426105.1 Planctomycetaceae bacterium | reverse complement strand
GTGGACGAGGCCACGAGTCCCTGCTGTAACAGGGCTGACGAGGGTTCGTCGGCTCGTCCGGTACCCTGCGGTGGGGGGGCGAGCGCATGCAAAGGGGCTGATCTTCTGTCGAGAGATCAGCCCCCTTGCGTTATTGCAGTCTGATCCGCAGCACACGGATCTTCGCATGGAGCGTAAGCTTATTCGGCCTTGAGTGAAAACTGTTCCATGAGGACTCCGTTTTCGTCCCCAACCCAGTACCCGCCTGTCGGAGCAATGTATTTTTCGACGACTTCGAACGCAGGCAGTTTGGTGAAATCAATTTTCTCAAACAGATCTTCCATCCCGGGGAAATTTTCGGCAGCGTCGCCATCACGAAGCATGTCGTACAGCCGGCGATACTGTTCTGCCGGGCGGCTGAAGGTAACGGCTACGGCCCCCGCAGGAAAATGTGCAGAGACGGCTTTGAAGTCGTCGTCCTCTGCCAACGGTCCTCGCAGGTCGCTGTCATTTCGCAGAACCTGTTCCAGTTGGCTTCCACCGACATCAACCAGAAATTGGTTATTGGCCACGGTGAACACAATCCTCTTTCCATTTCCGGGTTCAACTTCGTACACGGTGGCGCCGTTCAGTTCGCGACTGTTTCCGGGGAAGTTAGGGTCTGAAGTCAGTTTATTGAGCAAATCGGCGAATTTTTGATTGTCCTTCACGCCAATTGCAAACAACATGTCGTCGGTCGCAGCATCGGAAGTGCGATCACCTGGCGCAGACACAAAGTGAACTGTGCCGTCCAGTTGATCCACCAGATCATTCTTTATGTGAATTCCTGGGTCTTTGTCCGACAGTGAATCGATCATCCCTTCGAACGCCCCTGCGCCGGAGAACATGTCATAGAGCGCTTCAATTGCTGAATAAGCTTCTCCGATTTTCCATTTTGTAGTCATCCACACATTCGCATCTTCTTTAACCCAGGCTGGCGGCACGGCGTCAACTGTATCGAGCTGAAAAACCTGCATCGCGGCCATCGGTGGTTGTTCACAATACAGAAACGAGCGGGAAACCCCCTCAAATTCGTCGCCGCCCATTTCGCCTGAAGATCCGACACCCTTCAATTGGTTGATCCCGAGGGTTGGAAGGAATCCGACTGCCATGCCCGCGGCGGCTCCATTAGGGCCGAGTGAACCGGTTTGGACCAGTGCCGTGAACAGCCCGATGGGATCAAAGTAGGTCGTCATCAGGCCGGCACCGGGAGTTGATTCACACTTCTCCATGATGTAGCTGTAAACACTGTTGTGTTTGAGCGTCTTTTCGGAATCGCCAGCCCAGTTATCAAGGGTCAGTTTCAGCAGTCCGCTGCTGTTGGAAACGACAAGTCGCTCGTCTTTCAGGAACCAGCCGAACTCTTTGGCCAGCGGCGTCATTTTTGCCACTTCACTTGTGATCGTGTACATGGTCAGCTCAGTCCCATCGTGCTCGATCATAGCCACATCGAGATCTTCAGATTGATTCAGGGCAGCAGTGGCTTTTTCGAGCAACCCGATGACTTCTGATTCGTGAGATCCATAATCCAGAAAAAGGATCAGTCCCATTTTGTTTTGAGGTGCTTTGGAAAAGGCCAGTGTGACTTCGCCGGACGGGATCGCCATCAATTCTTCGCATGTCAGCCCCAGCGCGTCGTGCACGTTCGAGAGCTCATCCTGAAGTTCACCATTGAACGCGTTAATGACTTCGTTCTTAAATTCCTCAAGGGCCGGATCGGCAAACATACGGCCGACGGAAGATCCTTCGAACGATTCCTTGAGAGCTTCCACGCTGGGCGTCGACACGTAGAGGTACGTGTCCTTTGGAAGCATCTGGTTGCTCAGTACTTTTGTGTCGGCCGTTTGAGCAGTCGCAATGCTGCATAAGCCACTCAGCATCACGGCTGATGCGAGCAGCGCATTTTTTGATCGAGCCAGAAACATCGAAAACTCTTTCACTCTTGAAAGGAACGGTTGGAACAGAAACTGGAGAAACTCCAATCGGCGAAAGGATTCTCATCCACATGATGGCACGCGGTCAAGCTCACTCCTGACATCTGCGATGCCGAGCCATGCCGACAGATCGGACCACGGGCACATACCAACTTGGAAATGAGGGAGGCCCAACCTGTCCTGCACCACGTCCTTCGGTCGCTTGGCTCTTGTTTACTGACCCCATGATAGCGGCATGCCCCATGCCTGCGGCGTGACACTGCAGTCGTGGGAAACGCCCGTGGAAGCATTCTCCAGAACCGGGGCTGTTCGTCGAAGGCACTCGAATCCTGGACAGATTGACTGAAAATCCTCACAAACGCACTTATTTCTGCCGATTCCAGCTGTTTCTCATTCGAAAAGGCTATTTGACGCTGGCAGCAAACCTCGATATCCTGCCCCGCTTCAAAATATTCGGGATTCCCGTGAATTCCGCCGGATTCTGTCGCCTCCGGTTTTTTGGTGACGTGCTGTGTGCCGGACGTCGATTTCGCGTTCGACATTCACACAATTGTTCTGTGCGGGTCCCCGGCCGGGGTGCTCGCTGCGGCATGCCGCCGCAGATCACAGGAGATCGGCAATGGCTGAGATTGTGGTGAAAGA
>JAGQQS010000859.1 GCA_020426105.1 Planctomycetaceae bacterium | reverse complement strand
CTTAAAGATGCAACCACTCGCGAACAGGCAATCAACCACATTAATGTCTGCCAACCGGACATCGTTTTGGTCGGAATGGGGAATCCACTTCAGGAAAAGTGGATTGAAGAATACAAGGATCAATTAGAAACCAAAGTTTGTCTCGGAATTGGTGGCCTGTATGACTACTGGGCAGACAATGTCTCTCGGGCACCGCTCTGGATTCGCCGTGCGGGTTATGAATGGGTATGGAGAATTATCCAGCAACCCCGCGACAAGTTCATGCGATACTTCATCGGCAACCCGCGTTACTTAATGAACATCTACCGGGAACATCGCGGACGCAAACGGACGAAACCACAACAGGAAACGAGCCACGTTTGAATCTGAAGGCACCTATAAGTCTTCAAGTGCCTGTTTGATCGCTTCGGCCCCACGTACTGGCGACTGACAACGGCCATGCTCGCATTGATAAAGTGTCATCTCTCCACCTGCAGCCGTTTTTCCCTGCAAAACGTCTTCGAATAGTGCAGATACGTCACGACTGGCTTGATGGATGATCACCACTTTGTTCGGCACAAATCGTCGATGCAATCCGGCCATGATCTTTTCAACATCAGATTGATCGTCGGGCGCGACAAGCACCAGCTCATATGTCGGTCCCAGATGAAAGTCGAGAGCTATCAACGATTGACCACCGGCCAACGTTGTTTGCTGAAACTGCCCAGAGAGGCTTTCCAGGGTGGTCCAGGCGAGCTCCTCCTGCTTCAGGTTTCCCGTTAACCTGCTCAACTTCAACAACCCCGTCACCGCCAACGCGTTGCCGGAAGGTGTTGCGTTATCCTGACTCTCTTTGGGACGAGCGATCAACTCTTCGTGATCATTCGAGGTATAGAAAAAACCACCCCCGTCCGCATCATGAAAATGCTCCCGAATCAATGCGGCCAGTTCATTCGCCCGAATTAAATACTCAATATCATGCGTTGACTGATAAACTTCCACACAGGCATCCAGCATATTCGCGTAATCGTCCAGGTAACCATTAAAGCGGGCTGTCCCTTCCTTCCAGGAATGAAGTAATCGACCTTCCTCTGTCCGCATTTCAGACCAGACAAAATCAGCTCCTCGTTTTGCAGCTGCAGTATACTTTTCTTCGTTGAGCACTTGTCCCGCTTGAGCAAACGTGGCGATCATCAAGCCATTCCACGAAGCCAGTATCTTCTCATCCCGACCAGGGTGAACTCGTTTTTCGCGTGCCGAAAAAAGTTTCTCCCGGGCTTGCTGCATCCGCTTCTCTAATTCCTCCAATGCAATATTTCGCTCGTTGGCAATTTCACCCCAAGAGCGAGGGCGGTTCAGGATATTATTTCCTTCCCAGTTCCCCGTCGGACGGACATCGTAACAGGCGGCAAATAATTCCGTTTCTTCAGTCCCCAATATCTGTTCAATCTCAGCTTGGGACCAAACGAAGAACTTCCCTTCCTCCCCTTCACTATCTGCGTCTTGGGTTGAATAAAATCCGCCTGACGAATCCGTCATCTCTTGTAAGACATAATCCAATGTCTCCCGAACAATCCGTTCATATTCCGGATTCTGTGTTAACTGCCATGCTTCGAGGTAAGTACTTCCCAGCAACGCATTGTCGTAAAGCATTTTTTCGAAATGTGGCACGAGCCAGAGGGCATCCGTCGAATAGCGGTGAAAGCCTCCCCCTAATTGATCGTACATCCCCCCGTAAGCCATTTTATCCAAGGTCAGTAAGGCCACTTCACGAGCTTCTGTGGAATCAAACCGTTTACTCAGTCGCAACAAGAGCCGCAGATCCATGGGATGCGGAAACTTCGGCGCCCCGCCGAAGCCGCCATGCTTGGGATCGCGCGCCTGCAGGAGCTGCCGCAGGGCATTGCGAAGCACGTCTTCATGTAATGTCGAGCCAGACGGAGCTGGCGCCGACATTTGCTGGATGGCGGTCACCAGTTCTTGCGAACTCGCGTTCACTTCGTCCCGCTTGTTGACCCAGTAGTCATTCAGCTTGTGCAGGATGTCGAGGAAGCCGGGCATCCCGAAACGGCTACGCGGTGGCCAGTAGGTGCCTCCGTAGAAAGGCTTGCCATCAGGAGTAAGGAAGACGGACATTGGCCAGCCGCCGCGCCGTGTGATCAGTTGCACCGCAGACATGTAGATCTGGTCGACATCGGGCCGCTCTTCGCGATCGACCTTGATGCTGATGTAGTTCGCGTTCAGGAACTCGGCGATCGTCGCGTCCTCGAAGCTCTCCCGTTCCATTACATGGCACCAGTGACACGCGCTGTATCCGACCGACAGAAAAATCGGTTTGTCCTGTTCGCGGGCGACTGAGAATGCCGCTGCACCCCAAGGAAACCAGTCGACCGGATTGTGGGCATGCTGCAGGAGGTAAGGACTCGTTTCGTTTGCGAGACGATTTGCGGGAGAATTGGACATCGGTCGGTGCGAGCCTCGCTAAGAGTAGACGTCAAGTCTCATGCATCACACGCAATGAGTCTGCGGCAACGGACCATAGTCACCCTCACGCGACTCAACGAGGGCGAAGTGGAGGGCCGGTTGGAGAATCCAGGAAATCGTTATCGAATGTTCACTGCTGGCGACCCGAACCGCTTTCGACGCATAAGGCGATTGCCCGTGGAATGCCGACTGCACCGCTGAGTCCTCCTAGACGGGACCGGAAACCGATGGTCAAGACTTGGTCCGGTCCACGACGACGAAACTGGGGAATGTCCCGTCAGCGTTTCCCCTCTCGGGCGATCTTGCCTCGAAGTGCCGGACTCTCTACCTTTACAGCCTGTCAGGTCCACGCAACCTGCCTGTATTGACATTCGTCGATCGCCGATCTCCGGTGGGAGTTGGTCGGTCTGCGCCAGGGGACGTGCGTGACGTCGCCCATCAAAATCGCTGAAGGTTTGGAAGGAGTCTGCCGTGAGGTTTTCCCTGCTGGCTGCACTGTTTGCATTGCTGACGCTGCTGTCTCCCGCTGCGGCGGAGACTCCACCCGCCCGACTCGTGACAGGTCTGTCCAGTTCCGACGATTTGATTCGCGATTTGGAATATCTGGTGGTCAAGCTGGCCAATCGAGAGGAGTCATGGAAGGACAATGTCCTCATCAATATCGAGATCTTTCTCGAGGGGGTCGATCCAGCGAAGACAGTGCGGTTTGACTCGCTGTTCGATGAGGCCAACGGGTACCGCCGCGAAGTGATCGTGCCGATCAGTAACCTGAATGACTTCCTCAAAAACAATCTCGATCCAATTGGGATTGAACCGCGTCGGGATCGTCGGCAGCGCAATCTTTACGAGTTAACCGGCAACGTTTACGAAGGCTGGCTGCGGTACATTGACGAGGCACCTGCATACGCTGTGATTTCGAAATTCAAGGAAGACGTCCCTCAGGATATGGAGCATCCTCAGGTGCGCCACAAGGCACTGGTCGATGCCGGCTACCTGGCGTTCGCCCATCTATTGAATGAAGGCAACGGAGCAGACAGCCGACAGAAGGCGTTCCAGAAGTTCCGTGACAACTTCATGGATGGCATCCAAAAGCGGACCGACGAAACCGCCGAGGCGTACGAACTCCGCCGCGTGTGGTCCGAACAGCGGATGGATCAGTTCGAGCAGTGGTTTGTTGAATGCCAGGAAGTGAAACTGGGGCTCAAGGTCGATCAGAAGACCAACGAGTCGGTTGCCGACCTCCTGTTTGAAGCCCTGCCGGAGACCCCGCTCTTCAAATCGATTGAACAGGGATCCGAATCCGCAAGCTACTTTTCCGCGATCAAGAAACCAGAGTCACCCGTCATGAGCGTGCGGCTGAACTGGGCGATCGAGCAGCAAATGCAGGAACGCTACAAGACAATCTACAAACTCGCTCAACCTGTCGCGGAACAAGCCATCCGAAAGGATGAAGCGGCCAGCGACGGAGTCAAGGACGCCCGGGTCGAGTTCTCGAACCGAATGGTGGAAGTGCTCACCGAAAGCGTTGGACTGGGCGCGCTCGACCTGTTTGCGGACATCGTTGCGGTCAAGGAACATCACTGCCTGCTGTTGGGGGTTCGGTGTCAGGGACAAGAAGCTCTGAACGCGGCCTTCAAGACGATTCCCATCTCAGAAGAACAGTGGAAACTCGCAGAAGCGGTGGCCACGATCGAAGGGGTGACCATTCACGAACTCGATGTCTCTGCCGATCTGACGCCCGCCGTCAAGGAATTCTACGGCGATTCGGGCAAAGTCTACCTCGGAGTCTCGGACAAAGCGTTTTGGCTCGCGGCCGGGGAAGAGTCGCGCGAGCGACTGGAAGCGGCGATTAAGGCCGTCACGTCTGCTGGACCGGGTGAACCAGATGGATTGCTCGCCAGCGTCGACATTCAGGC
Organism: Planctomycetaceae bacterium; assembly: GCA_020426105.1. GTDB lineage: Bacteria > Planctomycetota > Planctomycetia > Planctomycetales > Planctomycetaceae > SXXK01. The sequence goes on along the minus strand of JAGQQS010000859.1, from coordinate 2,683 downwards.
CTACCCGCTCGTGAAGTCGATGCACGATTTCGCCAAGGAGGAAGGCGGCTTCAAACTGATTGAAGAGATGCGGAAGAGGGGCTTGCTCCCCTCGAACGAGAAAAAGCCCGCCGAAGACAAGCAGGAAAGTAAGGAGTCCCGCAAAGAGAAGAATCAACAACGGGCGCAACAGCTGGCAAATTTCGACTGGCAGCCGACCGCGCTGAAGATGCTCTCCGAAATGGATGGCACTTTCCACATGGAACTCAAACGGACCAAAGAAGGAACGATTGGCGGCGACGCCGTGAGCACCGAGGGGATCCTGCGTGCGGTGGGGGCACTCATCGCGCAGTTCGCCGATGAAAACCTGAGCGGCTGATCTCGCTGGTTCGTGTCATGTCCACTCCCCTGCCGGCACTGTTGGGTGGTCAACCGGTTCGACCGCGTCCCCCTGTTTGGCCCCCGGTCGATGATTGGGTGGTCGCGAGCTTTCAGGAATTGGTCAGCAGCGGCGCATGGGGACGTTATCACGGCCCCTACGCGGAACAAGTCCGCACCCTGCTCCGCGATATGCACAGCGGGGCTCACATCGCATTGACCTGCAGCGGGTCGATGGCGAATGAGTTGGCACTCAGAGCTCTCCATCTCCCTGCAGGCAGCGAAGTGGTTCTCGCCGGGTACGACTACAAGCCCAACTTCACGACCATCGTGCATCTTGGGTTGCGACCGGTGCTGGTGGATATCGATCCGGCCTCCGCTCAGATGCAGGTTGACCTGGCCCTCGATGCGATCAACGCACAGACCGGAGCGATTCTCGTCTCGCATCTGCAAGGGGGCCTGGTGGACCTGCCGCGACTTGTGCCCGCTGCGGCAGAGCGCGGCATTCCGATCATCGAAGATTGTTGCCAGCAGTTGGGGGGGCAACTCGCTGGTCGGCCAACTGGCACTTGGGGTGACATTTCCACACTGAGCTTCGGGGGATCGAAGCAGATCACCGCTGGCCGGGGTGGGGCGCTGATCACAGCACGAGATGACCTGGCCCAACGTCTGACCCTCGAAATGCAACGCGGCAACGACATCTATCCGCTTTCTGAGCTGCAGTGCGCCCTGATCGTGCCGCAATTGCAGCAGCTGGCACAGCGTCGAGAACAGCGGCAGTTAATCGTCGAACAAATGGGGAGTGAACTCGCCTCGCATTGTGGGCTGACCCCATTTGCAATTCCTGATCGCGGAGCGACTCCGGACTACTACAAGCTGGGCTGCTGGTATCGTCCGCAGCAGTGGTACGGGCTTTCCGCCGATCGTTTTTGTGAGTTCATGCAGGCCGAGGGGATTCCGTTCGCACCTGGATTTCAAGCCTTGCACCGTATCCACGCCCGCCGTCGCTTTCGCGTTCACGGCGAATTGCCGAACTCAGAACAGGCGGAGCACCAAGTGGTCGCGTTGCACCATCCCTTCTTGTCAGAGCCGAACGCGGTGAAGGAACTGCTGGAGGCACTGGAGAAGATTCGGACGCATGCTCGCTCATCTGCGGAGTCCTGATTTCGATTCTCAAAGTCTCCTGCCAGCGCAGCATCGCCGCCCGTTGACACACCCTGTGGCACCCCTCACCATGCTGTATTCGCACTGTTTGGATTGTTGAGGACTCGATGAGTGGCACCACCGTTCATGTCGATTTGGGACCGCGCAGTTACGACATTCTTGTTGGCCAGGGATTGTTGTCCAGTTCGGCGACACACATTGCTGCCTGGGTCGAGCAGCGATTCGGGGCCGCGAATGGCGGACGCGCGTGCATCATTACCGATATCAATGTGCGCCAACATGCGACGACCGTGCTCAAGGGGCTGCAGGATGCCGGTTGGACGACCGGCGAGATTGTCATTGAACCGGGTGAGCCATCGAAGCGTCTCGAAGTGATCTCCGCTGCATACGATCAGTTGGTCGCGATGCCGGCAGATCGCCAGACGGTGATTGTCGCGGTCGGTGGTGGAGTTGTGGGTGACGCCGCTGGTTTCGTCGCAGCCACATTCGCACGTGGGTTGCCATTCGTGCAAGTACCGACCACCTTGCTGGCCGATGTCGATAGCTCGGTCGGCGGTAAAGTCGGGATCAATCATCCACAGGCGAAGAATCTGATTGGAGCGTTTCATCAACCGGTCGGCGTGTTGATCGACACGTCGTTGCTGAACACACTACCGGACCGGGAATACTGTGCCGGTCTGGCAGAGGTGGTGAAGTACGGGGTTATTCTCGATGCCGAGTTCTTCGAGTATCTCGAACAGAATACTTCCGGACTAAACGCCCGCGATCCTGACGTACTTCTGCACGCGATTGCCCGCAGTTGTGAACTCAAGGCTCAAGTGGTCGCGGAAGATGAGTTCGAGCGAACGGGACTGCGGGCGGTGCTCAACTATGGGCACACGTTCTGTCATGCGTTCGAAGCCCTGTGCGGTTACGGCGAATTGCTGCATGGGGAGGCAGTTTCGATTGGCATGGTCTGTGCCAGTCGCCTCGCCGAGCGACTTGGTCGCGTCGATACGAACTTGACGCAGCGACAAGTCGACTTGCTGTCGGCACTCCATTTGCCGGTCGCTCTGCCGCAACCGGATCAACTCAGCATTGAAGCAGTCATCGAACGCATGCGTCTCGACAAGAAGACGGTCTCCGGATCCTTACGTTTCGTGCTCCCCACGAAGATGGGACA
>JAGQQS010000858.1 GCA_020426105.1 Planctomycetaceae bacterium | reverse complement strand
CACGAGGACTCGTCGCCTCGTCCACTACCCAAAAGCTCACGAGGACTCGTCGCCTCGTCCACTACCCAAAAGCTCGCGAGGACTCGTCGCCTCGTCCACTACCCAAAAAGTTTTATTTTGACGGAGCACAACCTCCGGCTCACACATTTCTCAGTCCCTGTAGTGCCGCAGCTTTCCGAACGGCCCCTTGGTATAGCCCTTTCGCAGCATTGCCGAATCTTTCTGAGACTCTCCAGTGTGTATATCAAGCAACTCCAGAGTGAGAAGATAGTCCCGCTGATAATCCCCATTGCTGGTTGTTGTCCCCGATGTAATGCTGGCAAACAGCAAATAATCAAACGGTTGCTCTGCTCGCTCCAGAGCCATTTGCAATTCGCGTTGTTTAGCTGGCAGGACCAGTGTTTCCGGGCGGCACCGACATTCCGACATCGCGGCCTCGACGTAACGCCGACTGATCATGCGAAATTGCGGATCCTGTGAAATCAGGCTATCGATATGTTCGTAGATCTGTTCTTTGAAATCACCGATCTCTTCACTGCTGCGGTTTTCAATCCCCACAAAACAGACGGATCGAGTCGCCGTGCCATCTCCACTGATCGTTGTATGTGAAGCCTGATGCACCGTACTCGCGGATTTTGCGAGGAGCCGACAGACAGACTCGTCAATCAACGGCTTCCATGTTTCCGCCCCGGCCGTATGGCTGCCCACCATATCTTTGTCGGTCTCACTCAGCACACGAGCCTTCTGGCGATTTCGACAACCGGCCACGCTGGCAACGGTGGCAATCGAAAAAAGCAGACTCAAAACGATCCAGTATCGGGCCATAATCCATGAGACTCCATTCCCAGGTAACAATCCTCACGCCAACGACTTCATGGATGGCGCGCAGCGCGGAACGGCTTGCGACTTGTTACGCGAAGGGAAGAATACCGTGAATTCACGAAACACTGGAAGACCGGTCAAAGACCCGGAGATAAAAAAGGCCCCACCGAAACGATCGGTGGAGCCAGGAAGGAGTCACAACATGCAAAAGCTGCAGATTTTGGTAGTTTAGGGCGCCTTTGGATGCGAAGGAATATCCAAGGTCATGTCCGCGAACGGCAAGGCGATCTTCAGCTGGAATTCGCCGCTTCCGCCAAGTTTTTCAGCCATTTCGGCCAGTTCCATGCTGCCTACCGCACGGTAAGCATCCACTAATTCGCGCCATGCAAAACGGCGGATTGGCTTCGGCATAATCCGGGCCGCTTTTTCCAGTTGGTTAATCGCCTCAGGAAATTGGCCGACTTGTTTCAACGCGATCCCGTGCATCAGCTTTGTCGGCCCCTCTAGCGGCCCCGCGTCCGCGATTTTATCAAGTTCCTCTATCGCGCGTTCCGGCATTCCCAAATCAAGGTATCCGTCAGCGGAAAGCAGCCGTCGCACCGTCTTTGGGGTCATTTGAACTCGCATGGTACTCGCTCCCTTTTTTTGAGACAGGTTATGAACCTGGTTGTTGTCGAACTGATTAATAATCATTCGCAACTGTCGCGCCAATTTTTGGCCTGAGTCGGCAGTTTTCTATAAGTGGCTGTTATCATTGATGTTAGAGTGACACATGCACATTCTCACCGGTTCGTACTGTCTGCCAAAACTACAAGAATTGACGATAACATGCATAAAATCCTCACAGTGTGTCATGCTTTTTTAGACACAAATTGAAAATATTACCATGGGACACGTCGTTCATATCTGGAAACACGATCGCAGGAACGGCGTATTTCTTCCCCCTCTTCCGGTCTTTGGGTGAGCTGCGGAGGTTTTGCGAGGCCATCTTCTCCGGCACTGATGGCACAAGGAGAGGGGAGTGCTACAATCCCTGGAGTTCAACGCGGCTTGTTGCGTGATTCGCAATCGAACCGGCCACCTTCTTCCACTTGCCTTCTTCGGTCTGATCATTATGTCAATTTCTGCAGCTGCCAAAGCCAACACGCAGCCGGTCAGTGCGGTCCCGGATGCCCGTGGTCGATTTGGTGAATTCGGGCGGCGGTACGTTCCCGAAACTCTGATGTACGCGCTGGACCAGCTGACGGAAGCCTACGAAGAAGCCTGTCGCGATCCGGAATTTGAACGGCAGTTGAATGATTTACTGAGACATTTTGTGGGGCGGCCTAATCCGCTCTACTTCGCTGAAAGGCTCACGGAGCAATGCGGTGGCGCCAGGATCTATTTCAAGCGGGAAGATCTAAATCACACGGGCGCTCACAAAATCAACAACACGCTGGGCCAAGCTTTGTTGACGTTGCGAATGGGCAAAACTCGAGTGATCGCGGAAACGGGCGCCGGCCAACACGGCG
>JAGQQS010000857.1 GCA_020426105.1 Planctomycetaceae bacterium | reverse complement strand
AGGTTCGAGCCCTACCGGGTGCATTGATAAAGACTGGGTTTTTGAAACAAAACGCCAGTTGCCAAAATTGATGGCACGGAATTCCAAAAATTTCGATTCGGTAAATAAAATAGCCACGGTCAGCGTCAACGGACCGTGGCCCAGGTAAACCCGTCGGGCTGCTCGTGTGGATCTTTAGCACTCTGCGCTGGAAAGTTCTTTGTAGTCCGCCGTGCAAAGCATTGGTTTCGCAAGGCTCGTGGAGCTTGGTTTGTTACCGCTGAAAGTATTCAGCACAATTTCGACGCTGGCAAAACATAAAAGAAGCGTTTGAACGCTGCTACCAGTTGATGAGACAGCCGCAGAAACGCATGGTCTCGTCGCGACCGCTTGTCGTTGATGCATTCCTCGACTGGGTGAAGATCAACCGCTCCGCAATTACGCTTGCAGGATATCTCTACCGGCTGCCAGCGCCGCACAAAGGTCTCCAGAGTTCACTCAAAGAAATCTGAAAATCTTTGCGAACTTTCTGTCACTGCAGTGCGTCTCACTGAGCAACCTGCCGGCAAACGCTGGCTGTTGGGAGCAGCACGTTCGTGGCCTCCGATTTCAGCAGGTTGGACGCGCGCCGGGGGCATTTGCGTGTGCTGAATGAAAAGGCGTCTTGTTGGTTCAACTCCCACTCCTTCCGCTGTGGCCGGATCCCGTGTTGGTTTCCGGAGTCAGACTGTGAATCTGTTTGGCGGCGGTTCGATTCCGCTCAGTCACCTCTCATTCACAAATCAACAAGCGTGCTCCTGGGAAAGCGGTCAGCTTCCAAAACTGATGCATGGGGAGCAAGGAACTGCCAACGGCCAACAAAGGCTGACGATGGCAGGTCTGCGGCAGACAATCACAGCTACCGCCCTCCGTACGACTGAATGATTTCAGTCGTACTCGGTTGCTTCCTCATGCTTGTGCTGCAGTAGTTGCTGCATGATGCCGACGTGGCTCGACTGAGAAAGGCGTCCGTCTTGTAAACGGAATCATGCTGGTTCGATCCCTCGGCGGGGATGGCAAGTTCAGCCGGTCCTCGGAGTGTAACGGACAGCACGTGACTCTGCGAAGCCTCTTCTTCAACTGCCGTTTGCGGAGTATAGCTCATTCGTTGCGAGCTAACGCTGGATCATTAATTTCTCGCATCCTCTCCTTTAGTTTTGCATCGAGATCACGAATGGCATTTTGAATTTCGAGATCTGTGGAGGTATAGACGTTTGTTTTTTCGTCGGGATCATTCAAGCGGTCGTAAAACTCGTCAGGATATTTCCCCCGAAGGAAGCGAACGAGTTTCCACTGTTTGGTCTGGAAACTCCGCATGTTGGCACCATCAGCATGCCCCACTCGCATTTGAAATTGAGCCATGAAGTCATCGCTGCGATCCAGTTCCTCTCCCTGAAGCAGCGGAAGAATGTTTTGCCCTCGCAAATTCGAGTTCTCGGGTGCATCGACACCGATCGCAGCAAGAATTGTGGGAAACCAGTCGAGATGAGAGACTGTCTTTTCGACTGTTGAGTTGGCCGGGATGTGACGAGGCCAACTGACGATTGCGGGCACTCGCAGCGAATTGTCCCACATATTGGCGCGAGCACCATCGTTATCTTTAAGCAGCCAACGCCCGTTGCCTTTATGCCAAATCCCGTGATGTCCAATGTTGAAGCCATGATCGGAGGTGAAGATGACGAGAGTATTTTCCGTTAAGCCAAGTCCGTCGAGCACTCCAAGTAACCGTCCCACATTGCGATCCACTGAATGCACGCTGCCGACATACTCACGCATCATTCTTTTGGTGCGAGCGATGTCAAGTTGCGGATAATCAGGTTCGGGCAGGACCGGGTCCAGTGTGCTAAACGGATGCAAATCGGCCGGGCTCAGTGGCAGCCATGTGCGGTCCCCTTCTGCATTTGATCCTTGATTGGCGTGTGGTGCCCAGAAATGCAGCGAGAGAGCAAACGGGCCTTCCTGCTTCCGGCGGATGAAATCGATAGCGAAATCTGTCAGAATGTCCGGGGTCCAGCCTTCGACGACGCGTTCCATGCTGTCGATCTCCACACGTGGGTTCCGCGAGACCATGCCTCCGTGAATAAAACCGGAGAATTCATCATAGCCGATTCTTGTGGGGTGCGATTCCGGTTTCTGCCCACAGTGATATTTGCCTACCAAAGCCGTCGAATAACCCGCCTGTGACAGCAATCTCGGCCAAGTGAGAAGCCGCGGATCCAGTCCGGGAATTTCAATCTCTTCTGGCGGAAGGTAGTCCGTAATGTTGATTTCCGTCCCATAACGGCCGGTCAATACTGAGGCGCGGGCTGGACTGCAAACGGGAGTCGGTGAATAGCAATGCGTCAGTATAGCCCCCGTGCTCCTTAGCCGGTCCAGATGAGGAGTCCGGGCGTTCGGATCGCCAGCGGCCGACAGAGCCCACGGTCCCTGATCGTCAGTCATGATGAAAACAATATTTGGCCGGGTACTTTCGGCGTAGGCAACCGTATCCGAACATGTCCCGTTGAAAAGACACAGGACCAGTGCAGCCGAGGCGAATTTGGCTGTAAAACACAACACAGGGATCGACTGACACATGGAAAGTCTCTGTTCGAGAAAGAGTCTAAAAACGCCCCAAAACATGCAAAATCTGAAACAGTGAGGCGAGTGAAAGTTCTCTTCATTTCTGGAAAAACCGAGGAGAACACAGTGGTTTTAAATCATTTGCTGTATTTTGAAATGTAGTGCCCCTACACGGAAGATCAATTCCGGGACGGACTTCTCAGGACTGTTGCTGCCATTAAGGAACATGCAGGCGATGCAGCGTTGATCTGGGCCACAACAACACCGGTGCGTGAAAGTAGCGGCCGGCAACGGTTCAGTGAAAGGACAGAACGAGTCAAAGTACGAAACAAGCTCGCCGCTGAAATCATGAATGACAATGTTCTATTAACGAATGACTTGTTTGAACTTGTGAAGGATCATGCCGACTGGCAATCCACGGACGGAGTTCATTTCAACCCGAGCGGAAATGAAGCTCTGGCGAAACAAGTGGCGGAAAGCGTTGCATAACATCTTCCGGTCATCGCATTGAAATTGAAAAGGCGTTGAAAGGTGAGCTGCTGGGTGCTGAACGACGCAGAATGGGATTCATGAGCAAGTACAGAGACATATCAACATTGCCTCACGACTCCAGGATACCGGCAATCGACTGGGACTTCTCATGCAAATCAGTTCGCCACCTGTTTGGGTGTCTAAGTGGCCGCCATGACGGCTCACCTGTCGTCAGCAGTCGGCAGGCAACGATGTCCGGTTTGCGAGCCGTCGCGACCACCGCCTGATTGTGACACTTTCAACACTTCAGACGCGGGAATCCTTGATGATAGTGCATGGAACCTGTGACCACGGCCCGTTCGGAGTCTGAGAGTCGCACAAAGATACGAACGCCGTTCTTTAGTTGTATCTCGATGCGTGTTGAAGTTGAGACGGTGGCAGCTGGCGGCGTGACGTGAACCGCAAGAAACGACGCATTCTCGAGCGATCGCAGTGACCTGCCTTACGGCGTCACCAGCTCCGCCGTATACCTTGGGGGGATTTATGCCTCGCACCTTCTTCCGCCAGTTGCAGAAAAACAAGACCGAAACAGAATGAAGTGCCTCTCTACAATGGTTGAGAGGCACGGTCACCAGCAGAAGCAACTTCGACAGCACTATCGATTGCATTTGGCACTGCGGCACGTCCATAATCTGCGCGCGAAACGCCGGGGTCTCGCTTTATCCAGCGACAATACTGCGTCTGAATACTAAACATACCTCATCTCTGGACGACACAATGAGTATTCACCGAAACCGACGACGAAAGCACAAGGGTATTGCGTGCGTGAATATTTCGGCAGAAGTACTCGAATGTCGTGCGCTGCTCGCAGTCACGATTCAGAACCTGTCCAATATTAACAAGACCAATCCGTGGGCCGATGTGAAAGAGTCTGTTGCGGTTGGTAATAACCTCTATTTTGTGGCGGCAGAAAACAACAGCCCGAACCTGGACCTGTGGAAATCAAACGGAACAAGCAATGGAACAATCCGGCTTGCCGGTCTGGGGCCTTCTGACAATCTGCCGAGGCAATTGACGAACGTCAATGGTACGCTTTACTTTCGCGGCTATTCTGCGGCGGAAGGCTTTGAGCTTTGGAAGAGCACTGGAACGACTGCCGGGACAACACTGGTTAGTGACTTGCGCCCCGGAAAAATCAGTTCCACACTCACGGACTTGACTAACGTCAATGGCACTCTTTTCTTCAGCGGGAACGGCGATCTGTTTAAGAGTGATGGTTCAGCTGCAGGAACACTGCGAGTCAAAGATGTCAATGTTGGTGCTCGCGACGAAGCCGCAAATCTGCTGCAGGTGGGCAACACTCTTTTCTTCACCGTTCAAATCCCCGATGGTGGGACCGTGCTGTATCGCACAAACGGAACCCGTGCTGGGACGACCGTCGTGCATGGTGCGACTCGAGGGCCAGTGACTGATCTCACCAAAGTGGGGCCTGAACTCTACTTCGTTGCAAACACAAAAGAACTTTGGCGAGTCAACGAAGCGGGTACAAAAAAAACGATGATCTACAAGTCGCTTAATCCGAACGGCATCGGCGATTTAGTTGATTTCGACGGAACACTGTTCTTCACACGAGACTCAAGCCAAATCATGAAGTCCGATGGAACAGCGATGGGGACAGTCTCTGTGAAGTACGTGGGCGATTCCGCTCACGAACTTTTTGTCTCAAACGGCCTGCTCTATTTTTCTGGCGGAACCGCGTATTTCGGACATGGCGAGGAATTGTGGCGGAGCGACGGCACTGAGTCCGGAACCATTGAACTCAAAGATATCAACCCTCGCTTCAACGAGGGATATGGGTACGGCTCTTACCCCAGTTCGTTTACAGAATCGGGCGGAAACGTATTCTTCCGGACGACCAGCGGGCTCTGGAAGACGGATGGTACTGCGGCAGGAACGATCTCAGTTGACCCACTGGGTTCCAAGCCAGTTGATGTTGCTGGAAAACTCTATTTCGTTCGGCGGGACAGTGGTGGCGTGCATTTACAGAAGTTGCCGACAGGGCAGACAGCGTCAACAGAAGTCAAAAGAACCGGGCCAGGATCGGGCAATTCCAATCCCGGAGGTCAAGTTGTTCACAACGGCGTTTTATATTTTTCGGCCAACGATGGCATTACGGGAAATGAATTACGACGCCGAAACAGCGATGGCACCATTGATTTGGTCGCTGACATCACTCCTGGCGCCGCTGATACGACGATCATTGATTTAACCAGTGTGAACGGACTTCTGTATTTCAGTGTGGTCGATTCTTCTTTCAGACTCGCATTGTGGCGCAGTGATGGGACCAGTTCAGGAACATTCAGGCTTGCCGATGTCAAAGTCACGGCGAATAATCGTGATGCCAGCCTGTCGAAGTTTGTTCCGGTCAATGACTTCGTCTATTTTTCCGGGGCCGTTGCAGACAACATTGAGCTATGGAAGTCTGACGGCACTGTCTCTGGAACGGCGGTCGTTAAAGATATTTTTCCAGGCGGGTCGTATAACGAGCAATATGGGTTCACGCTGAATTCATCTCAACCATCGGACATCACAAACGTTAATGGGACACTGTTCTTCGCGGCAACTGACGGGAATGGCGGCCGTGAACTTTGGAAGAGTGACGGAACGGTATCGGGTACAGTGATGGTGAAAGATATTTATGCTGGTAAGAACTACTACACGGATCCCTATGAGGCGTATTCCTCCAATCCCGTGGCACTTACGAATGTTAACGGTACGCTGCACTTTATGGCGAACGACGGAACAGGCCTGCGTTTCTTTGAGAGCGATGGCACGGCAGGCGGAACCGTCGCAGTCTCCACGACAATTCCCGGATTGAAATCGGTTGGCGCGACGAAGCGAATCGGCCAAAAGCTTTATTTTGTGGGCAGCGACAGCAGTGTTTTAGAAGAACTCTGGATCAGTGACGGCACACCCGCCGGCACCAAATTGCTGAAAGATATTCGCCCTGGCAATCCGTATCGCTACCGCTCGCAGATCAGCCACATGACCGAACTGGACGGCACTCTCTATTTTACCGCCAACGACGGAGTTCATGGGGTTGAGCTTTGGAAGAGCAACGGAACCTCCCGTGGCACGATAATGGTCCGTGACATCCGGACAGGCCTGGTGAACGATGCACCGGCGAGTTCTTCCCCGAGTGATTTGACCGTGATGAATGGCGTTCTGTTCTTCTCTGCAGACGATGGAAAAAATGGCAGAGAGCTGTGGAGAACGAACGGAGCTGGCAGTGGCGCCACTAAACTGCCGGAAATTATTCCGGGGCCGGGCAGCACGTCTCCGAGTAACATGCTGGTCTGGAACAACAGTTTGCTCTTTTCGGCTGAATCTGTCATTGGTCGGGAATTTTTCCAGCTGCGCGTGAAGCCGCCGGTCTTGACGCTCAATACAACGCCCATCAGCTATTCCGAAGGGCAGCGTCTGAAAGCGATCGCTCCTGACGCGATACTGTCGGACAGTGACCGCAAGATTCTGCCGGGAGGTCAATTGACCGTCAGTTTGCCCAATCCGGTGGTCGGGGACGCGCTGGGGTTTGTGCAGTTTGCTCGCGTTGAGCAAGTGTCAACCAGCGTCCATCAGGATGGGGTCGTATTCGGAACCATTTCTTCGGCGTCAACACCAACCCATTTGTCGATCATTTTCAACCCGAATGCGACAATAGCGCGGATCCAGGAATTAATACGGTCCATCGGATTTTATTCAACATCAGACAATCCCACTGCCAGAAACCGAGGCATTCGCATAAAACTTGAAGATGGCCAATCGGGAATTGCGAATCGAAATGTCCAGGTGCAGGTCACCCCGGTGAACACGAAACCGACCCTCGACGGACTGAAAACGGTCAGCTACCAACTCAACAACCCGGCGGGCGTCGCGTTTGCGGAGGATGTTACGGTCAGCGATGTCGACAGCCCGAATTTCGATGGCGGTGAATTGCGAGTATCGCTTTCCGGTGCTGATCTTCAAAACATGATCATTTACCTGAGTGGCAGTTTGTTTTCGCTTGATTCCCTCGGAACAGTGCGTCGGGCCGGCGTCGTAATCGGTACCGCAGATTTAAATTCGGGGATCGGAGGCCAGCCGTTTGTGGTCCGATTCAATGCTGCCGCGCGATTGTCCGTTGTGACTGGTTTGCTTCGAGCGTTGCGATTTAGAACCAGTAACAGCACGGCAACCTTTGATCGGCCCATCGGGATCTCGCTGTCAGATGGTGATGGCGGCGAGAATACATTGCGATATGTTCAGGTTCGGATAACCACTTAGAGTTCTTGTCAGCTGCAACATTATTTGTGAAATCGAAGAAATTTCCCGCCGCGATGGCCAATGTCGCAGCACTCCGATCAAAGTTGCCCCACTGAGCAGGACCGACCGAAT
>JAGQQS010000856.1 GCA_020426105.1 Planctomycetaceae bacterium | reverse complement strand
CTCCTGACCCCGCATCCTGTGACCGCAGGTCTCGTTGTTCTTCAACACGTAGCGGCGGCAGCGACCAGACAGAAACATGGAGACCTTCGGTCGCGGGGCGTGGCTCGGTCAGGAGACCGGCCACAACGGTGGGAGAACCGCCACAACGGAGTGCGTGTCCGATTGATTTGGACTGCCTTACCCCCCGGGCTATTGTTCTTTCGGCGTCCGCACACCTGATGGATCGATTTTGTATTTTTTTCATATTCCGTGTCCGGTTTTCAGGCTGTGGTGCGATCCCATATCCGTGGGGGTCGCGATGTGCCATACGAAAAAGAGGGCACATTCTCGCCTTACTGCAGATTTTCGTCTATTATTTCCGGAGAAGAAGGCACAATTATGGTCACGAGCGACTGGCTGAACTGCATCAGAGCAAAACTACCCAGCCCCCCCCGTTTCTCGCGTGTGAACCGCCGCCGACGGAAATGTGTTCGGACGGCACCCGCTGCGGAAGTTTATGAAACGCGAGTGTTGCTGTCCGGGACCACGGTAACCACAGCCGCCGACGCAGACACGGCTGCTGCGGATGCTCAACAGGCCTTGGATGACGCCGTAGCCGTTGGTCAGGGAGCGGCAAGCGGGATTTCCTCTGCGTTTAATAGCGCTACTCAGGCGTCTCAAGCCACACTCGATGCAGACATCGCCACGGCGACGTCGACTCTTCAGACCGCCGTCGATGGAGCAAATACGACGTTTGATTCTGCGATGAACGCGGCAGCGACCGGCTTTCAGACGACGATTGACGGGCTGTCGGACACGCTGACCACGGAAGTTGATTCAGCCAGCTCCACCTTTGACACAGCGGCTGCAACCGCAAGCTCCGCATTGAATGCAGCAAACTCCGCTACGGAATCAGCGTTCACAGCTGCGATCGACGCTGTCAACCAGTCATTCACTGCCGCGACCGCGGCTGCAACCACGGCTTACGATACCGCCGTTCAGGTGGCCGATGATCTCTTGACTGCCGACCTTGCAGCCGCTGACACGCTTTTCGCTGCGGCCAGTCAGGCAGCATCGAATTCGTTTACTTCTGCAGAAGCATCAGCATCTGCGGCCCTCGACGCAGCCACCGGGTCAGGTCCTGGTGGTTCTGCCGCGACCTATAATGCCAGTGTAGCCGCGGCAGCGGCGACTCGAACAATCGCCGTCACCGCGAACCCAGGGGCAACCCCATTCGATCCAGACGCACTGGATCAGGATCCATCGGTGCAAAGTGCCAGATCTGCAGCGGATGCGATTTTGAACTCTGCATTCGATCTCGCCGATGCCGCGTTTGATGCAGCGGCCTTGTCGCACCAGGGAACATACCAAACCGCGATCAGTTTGGCGTCTGCGATCTACGCGACAGCAATTTCTGATGCGGACGATATTCATGCGGCGGCGGTCGCCGCTGCTGACGCCGGTTATTCAGGTCTTGCACAGGCGGCGGCTGATGCATTTACAGCAACTGTCGCAGGCTTGCAGGCAACATATGACACCGCCGCCGATGCTGCGTCTGCCGTCTACGCGTCTGCCGTTCAGGCGGCTCAGGGAGTATTCGACACGGCCAGTGCTGCAGCGAATTCCACTTACGACGCAGCGGTCGCGGCGGCTCAAGCCACCTACAATGCTACGATTGACCCATTGACGGTGGTGTACAATCTAGCTTCAGCGGCCTTGTTGGCGACTTACAATGGGGATCTCGCAGGTTCTCAGAGCACGGCAGCCGGACTAATTCAATCGGCGAGTGTCACGCGTACCAATGCAGTCACTGCGGCCACGGACACGTATAATGCGGCCGTGGCAGGGTTCTCGGCGACACAGTCGCAGGCTGTTCAGCCCGCATCGCAGGCCTACAATGATGCGGAACAAGCCGCAGCTGACGACTATTACGATCAGGAATATTTGTATTGGGAGTCTTTCGTTAACCTGGCAGACGGTGAGATTTTCGGCGGCGATGAATCAATTCTTTACAACGCCGCTAAACAATACGCAGTCGACGTCGCCACAGCCAACGTGGCTCTGGTCACAGCAACTGGCGCTGCCCAGGTGGCCTTCGTCAGCAGCGAACGTCCCGCTGATACGACTCGGCAGCAAGCTGTGAACAGTGCAGATCATGCTCTGGCCGTGGCGTCGGAGAACGCGACGCACGCCCAAAAGCTCGCTGATCTGGGTTTCAAAGAAACCTATCAGTTAAGCAAGGCGGCTTTGGATGCGGCCTACGCAATCGCCACGACAACGGCAGCCAATACACAGGAACTGGATGTTGCTGCCGCTCAGAACGCACGAGACAAGGCGCTGAATGCGGCCCAGACGGATTTCTCCAGGGCCACAATCGCCGCCGCTGCAGCTCAGAGTCGCGCTTTGGTTCCTGCTTCGGAAGCATTGGCCAATGGTATTGCCGCAGCCGCACAAGTGCAGGCTGACGCTGTTGCGGACGCCGATGAGGTCTACGCCAACGCTATCGCAGCTGCTGATGTTGCTCAATGGATCGCCACTGCTGCCGCAGATACCGCGTTCGCCTTCGCCAGCTCCGCCGCGGAAGCCGCTTTGGCAAACTCGATGGTGGCATCACAGGTGACGATGCTCACGGCCGTTGGTGCCGCCATCGACACGTGGTCCGGCAGTGTGTCTAATGCTCGCACAACGGCCTACAAGGGATCCGCGACTGCTGGCAATACGGCCGCTCAAAACGCCGTTGGCGACGCGTGGCAGCAGTACGAGAATGATATGACCGCAGCCGCATCTGCCGCATGGGCGTCTGACCTTGCGGCGATGTCTGCCTACGCCACAACAACCATCGCGGCAGCTCAGGCAGCCGCGAATGCATCAGCGCTGGCAGCACAGGCGTACACGGCAAGTGCTGCAGCCAGCTATCTGACGATGGTCGCCAGCTCTGCGGCCGCCGCCACCACGGCCAGCAAAGCGATGTCGGCGGCAGCGACGACTGCACAGACGGACGCGAACGCGGCCGCTTCCACGGCGGAACTGGCCTCCATCGATGCTGCGGAAGCTTATGACACGGCCATGGCCGACGCGGCATTGGTGAACGCGAACAGCAATGCTGACAGTGTTTACAACTACACGGCCGCCGCACTTCCCGCTGAACTCACAGCATGGATCGCGGCCATCAACGCCAGCCTGGCTCGGCAGCAAACCGGCATTTCTGCCGCCATCGCGGCCAGCATCACAGCCACCAACGCGGTTCATACGAAAACCCTCCAGGACCTTGGCGACAGTCTGGTGGCCGCCAATGCCGCTGCTGCTCTGGATGATCCTCTGGCCATCGCCGCCGCCAGTCGAAACGCCGCCGCTGCTGTCGCCGCTGCATGGCAGCAGGTCAACGACATCAACTCCCGAGCCCCCGAAACATTCGCCGGCATGGGGCCCGGCGGATGGGGAATGACCATCGACGCCTTCGGCGGATGGATCAACGAATGGGGCGATATCCTCTGGGCCGGAATAGGCGGTATGGGTGACGGTTTTGCGATGATCGCGAATGCAGCCACGTTTCATCAGATTGACTCACTGGATGCGTATGTGGATGAGGTTGTTGCAGCAAACGGACCTCTCTATTCCGCAGCTAACGTTTCCGGTCATGTTGGGGTTTATTCCGCCTATGCTGCTGTATTCGTTGTCACTTATTTCCCCACGACTGTGTATCATTTCACCTCGACCACTGCTGCGCAATCTATAGCGGCCAGTGGTACGATCAATGCGGGAGGTGGCTTGTTTGGCTCAGGCGTTTATGCTTCTTCCTTTAACAGCGCGATTCTTGCTCGCCTCATGGGGGCGAATTCCACGGAAGCAGTTTTCGCTATTTCCGTTCAGGGCATCACAAAAATTCCAACGCTGATCCCGGGTGCCTGGCGCATCCTCCACAACGTCATTCTTTAGCCACGTAGTGCGATACAATGAGCATTTTTGCAAAGTCCTGGTTGGTGGTGATTGGAGCAATCTGTCTCCAGATCGCGGTCGTCCTCCGAATACATGTATGGCATGGTTCGATTCCGCTATCCGCGATCCTTACCGGCGTTTCGATTGTGGTTGCGGTCGCAATTGGTGAACGAGCGTATCGCTACTTTAAATCGTCTCAGAGTGGCGGAGCATGACACGCGGGTAAACCCTCGGCTGTGATAGACACGGGAGACGGAAAGGAGGGTTGGACCGAAAAGACAGGTATTGTGTGCGCCGTGGAACCACGAAGAGGGAACCACGAAGAGGGGAACCACAAAGAGGACAGGCATTGTAAATGATCGGTCGACATCGCAAGGCCTATCCGTCTGGTTGCTCGGCGGCTTCCACAGCGGAACTGGCCTCTATTGATGCCGCCGAAGTTTATTACACAGCCATGGCCGATGCAGCTTTGGTGAACGCGAACAGCAATGCTGACAGTGTTTACAACTACACGGCTGCGGCACTACCCGCTCAACTGACAGTTTCTATCGCGGGCATCAACGCGCGCCTTGCTCGGCAGCAAACCAGTATCTCCGCTGCCATTTCGGCCGGCATCTCCGCCACTAACTCGGCCCATACAGAAACGCTGCAGGACCTCGACGACAGTCTGGTGGCCGCCAATGCCGCTGCCGCTCTGGACGACCCTTTGGCAATCGCCGCCACCAGTCGAGACGCCGCCGCTGCTGTCGCGTCCGCATGGCAGCAGGTCAACGACATCAATTCCATAGCCCCCGAAACATTCGCCGGAATGGGGCCCGGCGGATGGGGAATGACCGTCGACGCCTTCGGCGGATGGCTGAATGAATGGGGCGATATCCTCTGGGCTGCAATGGGAGGCGCTGGCCAAGGCTTGGCTGCCTGGGCCGATGGCTTCATTCCATTCTTTGATCCTTTTGAATCGTTCTATGATCCGGCTGACGAAACGCTGCAGTGGAGCGTTTTTTTTGGAGGCGTATCTCGGGATGCATTAATTGCGGCGGCAATTCCAAATCTCGGAACGTGGCTGAGGAATCCGGTTATGTACGAAATGGGCTCTATGACCATTCCAGCCAGGTTATTTCAATCGCTGTCGCACTTGACACCGGTCGCCCGCGGACAAGCGATCTTTCGGCAGCTTGGGTGGGGCGGGTTTGGACTTGGGCGATTGGCCACAGCGGCCGATTGGGCTGTAACGTACAATACCGGGGGCACTCCCGGCGCACGGCTGTTGCTTGTAGGACTCCTGCATTCTGCCGACTACGGCTGGGAAGCATTTGAGGACTGGATGAATGGAAATTAATGCAATGCCCCGCCGGAATCTACAAGAATGCAAGCAAAGGATTCCGGAGCCACGGTTTCCTAGTGTTCGCCTATTGGCGCTTGCCACGATGACCATGGCTGCGAGCAGTGTTGTTGCCTCGCAGCTATTAGACCACGGATTCTCACTCATGCCGACGGTCCTTTTCAGTGCAGCGTTTGGGGTGTTTGCAATCGCTGAAGGGACCGCCGTGATCTTCTGTGTCAGAAAAGCAATTTGGCGACGAACTCGTGGCTATCCATTCAAATGCGGGGATCTCGTGTGTGTAACCGATGGCCGCAAGCAGAAAACAATTGGTCGTGTCCTTGCACATGATCAGGCTGCGCGGTATTACCACGTGCTGTTGAATGACGAATCAGATCTGTCAACGCGTTGCTGGCTTGCGGCAAACGAGCTGGAGAGGTGGAATCCTTCTCCTGACGGGATGAATTTTGAGAGTGACAGTGATGCGCCACCTAGTCCCTAAACAAGTATACGCCCCGATGGAACTTGGTTCTTGCATGCCCGCAGCGGGAGGCAGTCGGGGGTGGTTTCGGGTTGGTTTGGGGCATGGGGTTGAGCTTTGGGCTGGGCGGTTTTGGGGTGGACGGGCGCGGGGGTCGGACGTGACTTGCCGCTCTTGAACCGGACGTTAGTGACGCAGCGATGAGCTGACGGATTCGTGCAGCAGAAAGATCAGTTCGGTGGTGGGCACACAACATCAGTGCCATTCACCTTTCTAGCCTCATGACTTCTATTCCAACTGTATTACGGTGGACATTGCGACTAGCCGTCAGTGGCTGTGGTGTTCTCGCAGGGTGCGTCATTACAGTTACTGGGGCAAGCATGAGTGCTCAAACGGATGCATCGTTAACAGACCAGTTTAAGGGATTCGTATTGGTTCTCACGGGGATCGTGCTGTTGCACCGCTCATGTTCCCTGTGGCGATCTCGACCGAAACCCAAAACGAAGTTTCAACATTCAATGATTCAGCCCCGGAATCCCGCCACCAAAGACACGTATGTGGATCCGAACGAAGTCCGAAACATCGATGTCCTCAATCAACTCGCTGAAACCGCAAGAACCGTTGGCTGGTTTGGCACAAAACCGTTGTGGAATACAGCTCGCTCATTCTTCCCGGATGTTGATCCGGGATTGGGTACTCATCCAGAGCTTTTCGAACGGTTCTGGATTGAGATCGCCGAGAGGCTTCCAGTGAACTGCCAGTGCGAAGTTTACGGTCTTCCCGCACTCGCAAACCCCGCGAACGGTGTCATCTTTGGATTTGCTCACGGAACACAGGTAATTTGCTTACGAGTGCCCGCGTTCAGCAGGGAATACTTTCGGGGCGCGGAAATACGAAGTGGACACCGAGCTCTGACAGCACGATTATCCGCCGTGACATTACCAGATGAGGATTGGGAGTTTTGCTGCTGGGGGCCGATGGATGCGGAACGTTGCCTTTCGGCATGGCGGTACTCAGCCGGGCTGGCCATGTATACAGATTTGCGGGACATGGGAGGGTTTTTCAGGCGGCTGTCGGTCGTCACGATGCACGTGCAGCTATCGCCCGGTCTTAACCTTGCCTGGGCCGCTGACGAGATTCTGCGAGAGATACGGTGTCAATTTTCCCAGGCACCGAAGCCTTCTCGGCTGGAAATTGAAATTGGATGCGCAATCCCGGAATTCGACTCCGCCGCATTCGCGGCCATCATCAAGAGGGACGCCGCGAAAGTTTTTCAGGAGATTGGGGTGATTGGCGAACCTGGTGTGGCCATCACAACGGGCAATTCGGCCGACGGCAGTGACCATCCAAACTGAATGTTCACCATCGAAAACTTTGGGAAAAGCCAGGCTGCTGGGGGGCGCAGCCAGTCGCGGGGCGCCGCAGCCGCACGATGACTCACCATCATGTGTCTATTCAGGTTTAGGCGTCCATGTCGGGTGCTCGTTATGCGCGGGTCTCCTGACCCCGCATCCTGTGACCGCAGGTCTCGTTGTTCTTCAACACGTAGCGGCGGCAGCGACCGGACAGAAACAT
>JAGQQS010000855.1 GCA_020426105.1 Planctomycetaceae bacterium | reverse complement strand
CCCTGAGTTGGATTGTCATAATGCGAACATCCGGCCGCATGAATATGGTGATCGCCGCTGAAGAATCCTGATTTCGCCGGATCGATCCAGCGTTTGAGATTCACGGTCAGTGTGCAATCCGGCGAATCTTTGATGGTCACATGGCGAACGTCACGGAGATATTCGGGCCCTCGGCTGCTTTCCAGAACAAAATCCCCCGGCGGCAACAGGACTACATCACCATCTTTGCGATAGATTTGTGGCTGAAAGAAGAAATCGGGAGCCAGCCTTTTGGCCTGTGGTGGATAGACACGGCCATGTGAATCCCGAAATTCAAGTCGAGCTGTCGTCGGCTGTCCAGTTTCGTCATGAACTGTCAGTTTCACAGGGATCGCTGGTCGAACACTGAACAGGACCGGAATTTCACTGCGAAAGCCGAGATCCTGAGTTCCTTCCCCCACATCAAATGCGATTGTCGCTTCACGCATCCCGGATTCGCTGCAGTGGATCAGGGCCAGCGCATATTCAACGTTCAGGCCGCTGAGTCTGGCTGTCATCGGTGACTGATCGAACATTTCGACATCCAGAAAACGCCGCTCGCGATTAGCATTTTCGTTCTGTGCCAGTTCTGTCTGAGCCTGCCTCAGCAAAATGCCTTCAGACGCGCCAGCGTAGATGGCCCCCGCCTGAGGACTGGAAATTTTGAGCGCACGGGCCAGAGTCGCATCATTGATAATCTTCACGACGACCGGCGTATAACCACCCTGCTGCAGAACCGGATCACCTGGCCCGCGTTTGACTTTCACCCGCAGTTCCGGATTAATCTCGATCACAAAAAGTGCAATAGGATCAAGCAATGACTGCAACGCGGAACCGTCTTCCGCAGCGATCGCTTTTGCGACCTCATCGCCTCTGGAAGCCTCCAGCGGCGCGCCGAGAGAGTCCAGTGCCAGGCGAAGGCGAGCCACATTGGCGGCGAGAGGTTGTCCATCTGCCACACGCCGCGCGACATCATCGGCGAAACACTCTGAGGCGAAGATGACGATCGTGAGGGCGCATAGAAAACGCCGCAACAGGATAATGCGATAAAGAGGGATCATTGAGTTCGGATCCGTTGAGTCACGGCGTGTATTCGAAAGTGAACGACGATGCTTGGGATTTGATCGTCAGAGCTCCGTGCAGGTAAGAGCGGAACTCGCCATTGTACGCAACGAATTACCGACATCTCCAGCGTGTCGATTTGCAAACATATACCTCTCACCCAAATGACTTCCGTGTTGCATTCGCATTCCAGGGCGGACCAGGAGGCTATCGTTCCAACATCCACCAGCGTGGCCGGGGGACGCCTTTTTGCAGGCCAAATTTCCTGCTTGCCACTTCACTGACAATGCTGGCGATTTCTTCCGGAGAGTCACTCACGTGAAAACGATCGACATCTGCCATGCTGATCGTGCCTTCTCTCGCCATGGTGTGCCGCAGGAAGTCAAGCATCGGATTCCAGAATTCTGATCCGCCAAGGACAATCGGGAACTCCTCTACTTTGCGGGTCTGGACCAGGGTCGCGATTTCAAAAAGTTCGTCGAGCGTACCAAAACCACCCGGTAACGCCACGAATGCGTATGAATATTTTGCCAGCATCAGCTTGCGAATGAAGAAGTAGTCGAAGTCGACGAACTTATCGAGATACGGATTGGGAGTCTGCTCCATCGGAAGCATGATATTACAGCCTACACTGCGACCTCCAACACCCTTTGCGCCACGATTGGCAGCCTCCATGATTCCCGGGCCTCCCCCCGTCATGACCGTGAAGCCTGCCATCGCCAGACTTTCTCCAACACGTCGCGCAAATTCGTAGTGCGGATGGGCTTCCGGAAATCGGGCGGACCCAAACACCGTCACGCAGGGCCCCACAAAGTGCAACTGTCGAAAGCCCGAGATAAGTTCGCGAAACGCTTTGAGCCCCATCATCAGTTCGCGAAATCGAGATTGCGGACCGCTCAGAAACCGAACATCGGGCACACGTGATGTGCCTGAATGTCGTCCGTATTTTTCACCGGGTTCCAGCGAGCCGTGAATTTTTGCATCCATTTTGAAATACCGCTTAAGTTAATGCCGCAGCACGAAGGAGGACGTGACTGCAGGGTGTTTGTGGTATGTTTCAGGGGTGAGCAGCAACGCTGTGAAGCATTTTTCTCAGTGTATTTGGTGGTTTCAGAGTCGTAGGGTGGGACCAGCGG
>JAGQQS010000854.1 GCA_020426105.1 Planctomycetaceae bacterium | reverse complement strand
CGCTGCTGCGCGATCGACAGCAAAAACTGACCGTGGAAGTACAGCACGGTTTGCGAAAAGACAACGACGGAGAAGTCCCCGGTGCCGCACCGGAATTGAACCTCGACGAGTATCACATTCCCAATCGAGTGGCTGATGCCAGGCGCATGGCTGATGATGCAGCAAAGATGCTCGAAAACTATGTCGTCTGGACACCGAAAGAACTGGATGTTAACGAGGGAGACTTGTCGATCTTCAGGAGCAAAGGCGTTCGGATCGCCGCGATCGCTTCTGATCTGGCGACTTTGGCTGCCGATGACGACCCGACCTCGGCTCTCGATGCAGCCACTGCGCTTTACGAGCAACTGCAGGAGTTCCATGATTCACTACCCGACCTGCTGACGACGACAGAACATCCGAAAATGGCGTCTCACATCACCTGGCGTATGCAGGAAGCTGAAACACTGATCACTGAAGCGTCCGGATGGATTCGGAAAGAACGGGCGATGAAAGCCGGTCTGCATCATCTCGCTGCGGAAGTGGACCAGCACCGAATGGCAGTCGATGCCATGGAACTGACTCGTAAGCTGACCAGCCTGGAAGCGCAGTGTCAGGGCATCAGCCCGACACTGTTTAAATCTGCCAATGCGTTCCTGTCGACGATGGAAGACGATCTGATTCTCGAGCTGGAGGAATCTCAGATCCAATTGAGTGACAACAAAATCCGAAAGGCACTTGAACACCAGACTGCAGCATTACAGCACTTTGCGAAGGCGGAGCAACAACTGGACGAGGTGATGGAGGGGATTATAAAATATCTGGATTCACTGCCGTTCAATCCGACACCCACTTTAGCGGACGACGCAGAACCCGAATCGCTGGAGGAGTTGCTGGCAATGCTCGAAGATGAAGCACGCGCCGCGGAGGCACTCGGGATCCCGTGCTGTCGACCTTCAAATCTGGTCATGGAAAAGGACTGGTCGAAACCCGGGTCATCTGCGGGTTCCGGCGGATCTGGCGGATCTGGCGGATCGTCAGGTTCTGGTTCCGGTGGCCGCATGTTGCAGGCGCGGGGACCAATGAATCAGGCGAAGGAGGCCGGTAAACTGGCGGGCAGAATTCGACAGCAGCTTGACGACTCCATGAAACGACTTGCGAAAGGCTCTGGTGGCGTTAATTCAAAGGCGACAGCACAAAAAAGCGAGCGCGCCTGGGACACTTTGGGTTCAAAGCTTGAAGATCACATCCGCCAGGGCCGCGGCAATCGGCCTCCCGAACACTATCGCAAAGCGATTGAACAGTATTTTGAGACACTCGCCGGTAAACCAAGTGAGAATAGCCTGAAAACCAGATCGCAGGATTGAGGCCGTGATGCTCCTGCTGAAGCAGATTAGTTTCGTGAAGGTGAATTAACCGTGATTGAATCACCAGACTCCATGACCATGTCTGACTGGGAGCGAGTAATTCGTTCCCTTAAACAACAGGTTCGCCAATATGGGATTAACGTTAGCGAGGCTGTGCTTCCCGCAGGAGTTCCAGGACGCATCCGGGGACGTTCCATACAAACCAACAAGTGTGTGAATGTCGAAATGCAATGCCATCTGGTGGCTCATTGTTTCGGACATATTGTGCAGTGGAGCGTTGATGAACAGGCCATTCGAAACCTGTACAGCGAACTCAGGGCCGCAAAGCTGTCCGGGTCTCAAAGAAACGAACGCCTGCATCAGGTACTGATGAAATTTCGCCTTTATGAAGAAGAAGCGTCCGAGTACGGGGCGTCGCTGTATCAGGCAGAACCAGATGCCCTGCGTGGATTTTCAATTTTTGCTCGCGCAGACATAGAGTCGCATCTGACTCTTTTGGCCGGAAAAGATGTTGCCCCATGGGATAGCTATTTCGCCGCCTGGCTCACCAAAGTCGAAAACGGGGAAATTCAGATTGCACTATTTCGTCCAAAGGTCATTCCTGCTTTTCAGCCGGTTGAAGTTCCCGAAATTGATGTTATTCAGGTCGTTGAAT
>JAGQQS010000853.1 GCA_020426105.1 Planctomycetaceae bacterium | reverse complement strand
CGTCCGCATCAAGTTGCGTATCCGTATCAAAGACATAAGTGTCATTTCCTGCACCGCCATCGACCGAATCATTGCCAGCCCCACCTTCCAGAATATCATTGCTCAGACCACCCTGCAGGACGTCATTCCCATTTCCCCCCAGCAATGTGCCCGGAATTCCCGGACCGAGTGAACTATCCAGTGTCAACGTGTCATTCCCGTCAAGTCCCGAAACGATCACACGAGTCACACTGGCGGGAGCCAGACCGGTATCGAACAATGTCCCGTTCGCATCGATCCTGATTGTTCCGGCAGCGCTCAATACGGTGATTGTATCGTCCAGTTGCGTCCCGGTGACGGTCAACTCACCAGTAGCGATGCTCCATTCTGCGACGTCTGTCACTGAAACCGAGAATTGTTTTTCAAAGCTAAGTCCGAATTGATCCGTCGTCAGCACACGCACGGTATAGCTGCTTTTGGTTTCAAAATCAAAAATTGCAGCAGACTGAAGCTGATGCCCGGAAATCGTGAATAACGCATTGTCCGCATCACCGGTTCCGGTGACAAAACTATAAGACTGAACACTGGTTTGATTAACATCGCTGGTTGCAAACAGGCCAATATTCGTTCCAACCGGCGCATTTTCGGGGATCGAGAAGGGAAGCAATGTGCTGTCGGCCGGGGCAGCGTCGATTTGCTCAAAATTGAACGAATAAGTAACGGTGCTGGCCTCGTAGAAATAGCCTTCAATCAACAGCGTGTACGTCCCGGTCAGCGGCAACTGCGGTGTGCGGCGATCGGTGCCGAGATATTCAAAAAAGACATCTCGTCCCATGGGGTCAATCACATGCCAGTAGGCATTTTTAGGATCCACGGTGAGTGTATTGAAGTAGAACACATCGCCAGCGTCAGCATTAAAACTAAAAACATCAGTTTCAGCGCCTGCATTTGCCAGAGTTCCGTTGATGATCGTGCCGGGATTCAGCGCTGACGCATCGGCCAAATTCAGAATTCGGAAAGAATACGCACCTGTCGCAACGTCACCTCCGTCGATTACCAGCTGATAGTTTCCCGCAGGAAGATTGCCTAACGAGACATCACCATTTTGAAGGAAATTCGATGCTGAGTAGCCGGGTGGTCCCTGAAGCGTCCAGAAGATATCACTGACCCCTGAGAGCGCGTCGAGATACAAACGACCTGCACTGCCGAGGGCAAACGTATAACGATCAGATTCGCCCGGACTGCTGATACTCCCGGTGACGGTTGTCCCTGTTGTGATGGCAACCGGTGCTGCATCAGTCACGGGACGCACGTTGAAAGAATAATTCACATTCGTGGCGTCGAAGAAATAGCCTTCAATCAGCAAAGTGTACGTTCCCGTGAGTGGCAACGTCCGTGTATCGACATCAGACCCAAGACCGGTGTTGAACACATCACGTCCGAGCGGGTCAATCAGACGCCAGCCGGCACTTCCGGGTACTGTTGTCAGTGAATCAAAGTAGAATTTGTCGCCTGCATTCGCGGTAAAGTTGTAAGGGTCGGTCTCGCGCCCTCCAATTGCGAGAAGGCCGTTGACGGCGGTTCCCGGCGTCAATGCTGTGGCACTGGCAAGATTCAGAACGCGAAACGAATAGGACCCCGTCGTACCACCTGGTCCTTCAAGTCTGATCTGATAATTTCCGGCGATCATGTTCGGCAGCACTACATCGCCATTCTCCAGAAAATGACTTGACAGAACAATTCCGCCCGGGCCTTCAAGTGTCCAGGTGATTCCACCAGCTGATGAAAGTGAATCCAGATAAAGGTCCGTCGCTGAGCCCAGCGTGAATATCAGGCGATCAATCTCGTCCGGAGCACTGATCGTACTACTGCGGGTCGCACCCACCGTATACGCGACTCCCGTAAAGGGCGCGGGCGGAGTATTCCCCAAAAAAGTGACATCGAAACTATATGCGACATTCTGCGTATCATAAAAATAGCCCTCGATCAGCAGCGTATAAGTACCTGTTTGTGACAGCGTCTGGTCGCTGATATCTGAGCCCATATCGACGGCAAATACTGTTTGCCCCTGAGGTCCAAGCAGCCGCCAATAGGCGTTCTGTGGATTCAGCGTGTGGGAATCGAAGAAAAACCTGTCTCCCGCCGTCGCGCTGAATTGATACGCATCGGTCTCCGCACCCGTGTTTTCCAGAGTATCATTGACTGTCGTGCCAGGAGTTAACAACGGAGCTCCGGACAAATTCAACATCCGGAACGCATAAGCTCCCGTAGTATCTCCGTCCGCGTCCAGCGTCAGTGTATATGTTCCCGCGATCAGGTTCAGCGCTGTCTCCTGGCCTGAATACACGTAATCGTATTCCAGCGGTCGATTTAGAACTTCAATGCCAGCTGGACCTTCAAGTGTCCAGTTCATTCCGGCAGATCCTGACAGGGCGTCGAAGTACAATCGACTGTCTGCAGCCAGGGTGAATGTGTACTGATCAATTTCTCCTGGAGTGCTGATACTTGCTGTTGCCGTCGAATCCAATGCAAGAGTTGAGGGTGCTGTGGGAAAGACCGGCCGCACGCTAAAAGAGTAATCGACATTGCTGGTATCGAAGTAGTAACCTTCGACGAGCAGAGTATAGTTTCCTGTCAGGGGCATCGTCCGGGTATCTACATCACTCCCAAGAGATGCTGAGAATACGGTCTGCCCCATGGGATCGACGAGTCTCCAGTATGCGTTCTGAGGAATCAGTGTCTGAGTATCAAAAAAGAACTCGTCGCCAGTTGCAGCCGTGAAATGATACGCAGCCGTTTCAGTCCCCAAATGCATCAGAGTACCATTGACGAGTGTACCCGGTGTCAGGCTTGTAGCGCTGTCCAGATCCAGCATTCGAAACTCGTATGCTCCCGTAGTCGTTCCGTCTCCATCGATCGTGAGCAGGTACGTTCCGGCAGGCAGGTTCAACGCAGGATCAAGGCCAGCATAAACATAGTCGTATTCAAGCGGTCGACTGGAGACTTCAACGCCTATTGCCCCAGCGAGTGTCCAGTGGATACCGCTGACCCCTGAGAGCGCGTCGAAATACAAACGACCTGCACTGTCGAGGGTAAACGTATATCGATCAGATTCGCCCGGACTGCTGATACTCCCGGTGACCGTTGCCCCTGTTGTGATGGCAACTGGTGCTGCATCCGGCACGGGACGCACGTTGAAAGAATAATTCACATTCGTGGCGTCGAAGAAATAGCCTTCAATCAGCAAAGTGTATGTTCCCGGGAGTGCCAATGTCAGCGTATCGATATCAGAACTCAGACCGGTGTTGAACACATCACGTCCGAGCGGGTCAATCAGACGCCAGCCGGCACTTCCGGGGACTGTTGTCAGTGAATCAAAATAGAATTTGTCGCCTGCATTTGCGGCAAAGTTGTAGGTGTCGGTCTCTCGACCTCCAATTGCCAGAAGGCCGCTGACGGCGGTTCCCGGCGTCAATGCAGTGGCACTGGCAAAATCCAGGACGCGAAACGAATAAGACCCCGTCGCACCACCTGGTCCTTCAAGCCTGATTTGATAGTCTCCGGCGATCATGTTGGGTAAAACCACATCGCCGTTCTCCAGATAGTGACTTGAAAGAACAATTCCCCCCGGCCCTTCAAGCGTCCAGGTGATTCCACCGGCTGATGAAAGCGAATCCAAATAAAGGTCCGTCGCAGAGCCCAGCGTGAATATCAGGCGATCAATCTCGTTTGGAGCACTGATCGTACTACTGCGGGTCGCACCCACCGTGTAAGCGACTCCCGTAAAGGGCGCGGGCGGAGTATTCCCCAAAAACGTGACATCAAAATTATAGTTGACGCTTCCCGAGTCAAATACGCTGCCTTCAACCAGCAGCGTGTATGTTCCCGTCATGCTGAGTGACCGATTGAGTTCATCAAATCCGAGGTAATTATCGAATACAGGTCGTCCCAGCGGATCCAGCAGTCGCCATGTCGCGTTCATCGGATCAACTGTTGAAGTTACGAATGAGAATTCATCACCGGCAGCGACAGGAAACGTGAATACATCCGTTTCCCCTGCAGGACTAAGCGCGCCGGTAACCGGCACTCCGGGAACCAAAGTTGTCGAATTTGTAAGATCAAGCAAACGAAATGAGTAACCGCCGGTCGAATCGTCAATCGCTTGAAATTCCAGCTTGTATTCTCCGCCAATCAAATCCAGAACAGGACTGCTATACTGCAGGTACTGCCCCGAGACCGCCAGCCCCGCCGGGCCCTGAATGCTGTAGATTACGTTATCACTGGTTGTCAAAGCATCGACATACAACCGCGTCGGAGCGTTCAAAGTAAATGTGAACTCATCGACGTCACCGCTTTTGCCAATCGTCTCGTACACCGTTTGACCGATTGTCACATTCGACAGCAGCGTGCGGTCCTCAAACGCTTCTGTCAGCCGATATGCTCGCGTCACCCCATACGAGCCCGGGCGGAACCGCTTTCGCGCCATCGGAGCCCGTAAAACTGATTGAATCAAACCAAAGCCTTGTGCAATCGATGACAACCAGCGTTTCATTGACATGAATATACTCTTTTTCAAAAAGGGACCTGAGGATCAGCATTACTATTCCTCCTACGTTGCCCAGAGTATAACACCTACGGTGTAACCGTCCAGCGACAGTGACTGTCGGAAGCACGATCAACCGCGGCGGCTGACCACTGCGAGCAACGATCCCTTTTTGAATTTGAGCTGCGTCAGATCCCGGCTTACGCATTCAGAATAATGTCAATGCCTCCTCCACCAAAGATGATGTCAAGTCCGTCAAGACCGTCGAGGGTATTGTCATTGGGATCGCCGGTGATGACGTCATCAAAGTTGGAACCGGTCACGTTCTCAATTGAGCTCAACGTGTCGCTGCCTGCGCCACCAGAGGCGGTGTTCGTAGCCAGATTGACGTTGACGGAAGAACCGGCCGTCACATAGCTGACTGTGTCGATTCCGATGTCGCCGAAGAGTTTGTCATTGCCGCCGTTGCCGATCATCAGGTCGTTGCCGCCGCGGCCGTTCAGCGTGTCATTCCCCTCACCGCCAATCAGCGTATCATCTCCACCGCCGCCATAAATCGTGACATCCCACGTCGCGCCGGTCGCATCAAAGACATTGTTAAACGTCGAGGTCGTCGGCACCGAAACAAATTCAATCGCACCTGTGAACAGATTCAGTATCACGGCTCCAGTGGCCCCACTCACGCTGACTCGATCATAGCCAAGCCCCCCGATGACCGTTGTGTCATTATTGTCGAATATCAGGATGTCGTCATCCGCACCGCCGTCCAGAGCATCGGCTCCCTGATCCCCGTACAGCTTATC
>JAGQQS010000852.1 GCA_020426105.1 Planctomycetaceae bacterium | reverse complement strand
CCGTAGTAGCAGGTTGAGGTACGTTGCGACGGTCACTGTTCCCTTTTTGTGTCTTTTGTGCCTGCTGGTGGCTGGAAAACATGAACAGGCGCAATCGCATTTTTTCTGGCCACGAAACGACATAAGAGTCACAAAAAGGCCGCAGGGAAGAATCCTCGTCGTTACATCACGTATTTTCTGATGTAGAACTTTGAGGCTCCGAAATTGATCAGGAGACCGTGGCGAAATCTGGCGGCTTTCAGATACCCGAGTAACTGTGCGACGTCCGCGTCTGAGACTTCACGAACGGCCTTTAGCTCCAGGATCAAGACGTCTTCCGCAATCAGGTCAAGCGTTTCTTCAATGAGTTCCGTACCGTCCTCGTCGTGGATCGATACGCACGGCTGCACGGTGACTTTGAGCCCTCGCTTTTTCATGCGATGAATCAGGCCGCGTTCATAGACTTTCTCGCGGAATCCCGGGCCGAGATAGCTGTGTAGACCAAACCCGCACTCACGGATTGTGTCGCAGATCAGATTGACTGCCGTATCCGACAGATCAGTTCGTGGACGAACGATTGTCGTCTCTTCGGATTCGTTCATGGCGTAGTCCACTGATACCTGAAGTTCGCGAATCGCATTCTCCGAAGATTAATGCAAATTCGCGATCATTCAATGTCAGTGGCCATCAATCAGAAATCGCGTTACACGCTGCCGGCCAGCAGGCTGCCGCCGGTGTAGCGTGGGATATCCAGTGCGAATTTGACCGACTGCTTTACAGCAGGAGCGGGATCCTTCGGGCTGCAGATTTTGAGATTGCTGTAGGTCAGCCGATCTGTCGAATCTTCTGTAAACAGATTGACGCAGATGTTCAGCACTTCGCCCAGGTTGGATTCAATATTCTGGGCGACGATGCCCGCCTTCGTGGCGTCATTGGCCACGGAGGCCGGGATCATGGACATGGCCGCGCCCATCGAGTTTGCCAGCCCAAGATCGCAGACAAGAATGCGCTGAACTTCGTTCGCGTCATTTACGTAGCTGGCCACAACATGAGGCTTTGTCAGATCGGGACCGGGAGCCGAGGTTTTTGCCGCGACCTGATCTCCCAGGAGGCAGTGCATCATTTTTTCGACAGTCGACAGTGTTGGCAACGGGTTGGGGCACATGGTTCACCTCATCGGAATTCTAAAGACAAGATAAAGACTAGTTCGCCAGGACGGGGGCCAGAGCCGCTTCGAAGGAATTCGGCGTGAACGGCTTGACGATGAAGAACTTCGCACCCGCATCTTCAGCTTCTTTTTTCACTTCCGGACTGCATTCCGACA
>JAGQQS010000851.1 GCA_020426105.1 Planctomycetaceae bacterium | reverse complement strand
ACCTGCTTTGACAATCAACCGCGACTGCACTCAGGATCGCAGGGACCGACGAGTATTCCTTGAGCCCCAGCCTGGCAATCTCATGACGCGGCAGCACCAGTCCTCCATTGAAGGCTGTATCGACCCATGCTATGACGGATGTTCTGTCCCCTTCCGGATCGCCGCCGACAAACACTTCAATCAAAGCTCGTAAATCGTCATCGACAACTCCTTTCATTGAAACATGACTCCAATGTGCAGCGCTGCGGAATGGCCGATGCGCAACGTGTGCGTCAGGCGATCTGGGTAAGCGTCGATTGCAGCATTAACGGCATCATCCAGCGTGTCTCCTACGAAGTAATCGCCAGATTGCGGTTCAATGCACACGAACTTCCCGTTGTCACTTTGCTCAAGCTGTTCGCGGAGGCGCACATCGTACAACTGCCTTGATGCGATAGCGGTTCGCCTGGATTCATCTGTTAACATACGATAGTCCTTTCGATAGAGCCACTCATTCTACTCGAACTTACTCGCACGTCACGCTCAACACTGGAAATCCGACGAGCAAAACGATGAGTGGTGTATCTGGCGGGAATTATGGGAATTGACGTCCTTCGCTATGCGGTCGTGTCAAACCATTTTCACTGTGTTCTACGCAGTCGGCATGATATTGTGGCGACGTGGTCGGATGATGAAGTCGCTCGGAAATGGTGGATGCTGTGTCCGGCTCGCAAGGACAAGGACGGGCATCCGGCGGAACCCACGGAATTCGAACTGAACTCGATTCGGAATGACACGCAAGGCCTGAAGGAGAAGCGCGTTCGCCTGTCGAGCATTTCCTGGTTCATGCGGTTTCTTTCCGAGCGGATTGCAAAGGAGGCGAATAAACAGGATCAGTGTTCGGGGCGATTCTGGAACCACTGTTCGAGCGTCTTGGAATCTCGACTGAACTGTGGGTTGACTGCGTGCTGAATTTCCGGAAGTGGTTTCGTTCAAGCGTCGGTCGTCCGAAGTCGATGAAGGCTGCTGCTGAATCACGCAGCCACAGCAGAGCGATCAGCATCAACTCCGCCCGCCGAGCATTCAAGTAGCACCGCGTTCGATCAGCTCCCAAAAGCTGCGTCTTTTGCAGAATCTCTCGCACAACACATGGATGGCCCCGTAGATTACACCGTAGATTACACGGTAATCTCATTCACTGAATTAAAAACGAATGACACCCGTTCGTTAAGTCTTAATAGCGGAGCACGCTGAATCGAGCGGGACTGAAAATGCAGTCGATATCCACTGGGAATGACGGCGTCGATGCTTGTACGCCTTCACTCCGTTGGTACCGTTCGAACAGAAGTTCCAGAATCGGCTATTGCACAATTGAATCATTGTCATCGGCTAAAGAATGAAAGTGTCAGACTATGCTGTTGAGTCTATGGACCATGCTGGAAAAACGAACACGGACTCGTCGAAGGTTCAGTCTGAGCCCTCAACTGATCGAGGTGCTGGAGGCTCGACAACTGCTTTCCACGCTGCAAACGCAACTCCCGCCCGACATCAATTCCTTTCGTCTGACGACCGATTTGAACCAGACTACACCCGGCCTTACGGGCAGCTATGTCAACAGCAACCTGCGCAACCGCTCAGTCCAGGACGACTGGCGAGTTAGTCAGGCGATTTCCGGCACTCGCGTCGATGCTGCAGTCGATTTCGACACGCTCAACTGGGGAGTTCGCAGCAGTGTTGGTATCACAGGAGGAAGCGATTTGAACTGGGAGAATTTCTCAGTTCAATGGGACGGTTTTGTTGACGTGCTGGTAACTGGCACAACGTTGAGAACAACCAGTGACGACAGCAGTCGCTTTTGGATTGATCTCAACCGCGACGGAACGTTTGATTCATCCGGTGCAGAATTCGTCGACAACCATTGGGGCACTCCACAGGCCACTACCGACGGCAACCTGTCTGTGCCGCTCAATGCAGGAATCTATCGAATTCGTCTCCAATACGAAGAAGCAGGCGGCGACAACGTCATGCGACTGAAGTCGACTCCTCCCAACCGTTTGCGAATCGCCTACTTGATTCCTTCAAACCGAGAACCGCAGCCAGAAGGAGTTCAAAATCTGCAAGCCAATGTGGTGAACTATCAGAATTGGTTGGCCGACCAGATGGATCGGCAGGGCTTTGGACGAACGACATTCGCCTATGAGACGGAAGCTGATGGTGTTACGCCGCGAATTCACGTGCTTCGTTTGCCTGAGCCGGACTCGGCCTATCGCATGGAAGACCAGAATGACACGTACGACCTGGTTGTTGCGGGAGCCCGTGCGGTGGGTATCCGTCCGTTCGCGGACGGGGAAATCTGGTTGCTGGTTCACGAGGCGTGGGTTCAGCATCCGGATGGTTCGAAGACCGGTGGGATAGCGCTGGGTGGAGGATTTGGGAATGGCGGCAGCGGTGGTGTTGCTGTGGTCGATGCCGCGACCTTGTCGGTGCTCGATGCGGATGGACTGCGCGACAACCGGAGTTACGACGGGTTGATCATTCCTGAAT
Source organism: Planctomycetaceae bacterium (assembly GCA_020426105.1). GTDB lineage: Bacteria > Planctomycetota > Planctomycetia > Planctomycetales > Planctomycetaceae > SXXK01. The sequence goes on along the minus strand of JAGQQS010000851.1, from coordinate 1,144 downwards.
ATGGACCTTATCCACTCAAGCAGGGAATTTCTTTCCCGTCGTTTGAGGGAACAACAGTCAGCAGCGTGTCATCGTCCTACATGGGCGCAGTGTTACATGAACTATTGCACGCATTCGGATTGCCTCACAATTTCCTGAACGACGACAATTTCCATGGCAGCGTCATGGGCAACGGTTTACGCGGATGGCGCGGGTACGTCTTTCCGGGACTCTATCCGGACGATACCGTCAGTCTTTCCAGATCATCCGCGATGGCTCTGAATGCAAGTCGCTTTTTTCAGCCACCTCGAACCTATCTTGACAACACAGCTCCGATTTTAACGCTCAATGGCACACCAAACGTCGTCAATGGTCAGGTGCGGATCAGCTTCAGGACAAGTGACAATGATGCGATTTTGGCAGCAGTGCTGCTGAATGGAGGAGAAGCCATCGGCCAAATGGCGCTTTCCGGGACGACGATGACCGCTACGTTTGATACTCCGTATTATGAGCCGGGCGTGAACACAACATTCACTGTTCAGGTATTTGACGCATCGGGAAATCAGTCAGAAGCTAGTATTCAATACACTCCACCAACCGCTGGCAACCATGCTCCAAAACCATTCATTCGAGCGTCTCAGGAACTTGTCATTCCGGGACAATTGGTGACGTTGTCTGCCGCTGATTCCACCGACGATGCCAATCCCGGTGCGTTGACGGTCGAATGGGACATTGATGGAGACGGAACGTTTGACACGCCGCCAACAACCACTCGAACATTCTCAACGCAATTTGCAACGCCGGGAGTCAGACTTGTAAAAGCACGGATTCGCGATGCAGCAGGCGTGGCGGTAATCTCCGAACCTGTTCCAATACGAGTGGTTGCGGATTTCTCTGGCGCTGATACGCCAAGTGTCACGAATTCTTCGACCAACGAAGACTTGCAGACAAGCGACGGTTTGGTGATTTCCCGCAATGCAGCTGATGGTGTTGAAGTGACGCACTTTAAGATCACCAGTATCACGGGCGGCACGCTGTTCCAGAACAATGGTACAACGGCAATCGCGAATGGTGATTTCATTACATTTGCTCAGGCCAATGCAGGCCTTAAGTTTACGCCGACGCTGAATTCCGGTGCGACCGGTCACTTCACAGTTCAGGCTTC
>JAGQQS010000049.1 GCA_020426105.1 Planctomycetaceae bacterium | reverse complement strand
GTCGCGCACAGCGCGGCACGGAATCAGGCGAACATTTTGTTGCCATGCGTTGGAGACATTCTGCATGCTGAAGCGATCCGGGGGACGCTACATAGTTTCATTCACTTCCATTCCTGCTGGCCAAGCAGGCACGGGGATCGCGTGCTTCACGCCATTCGGGCTCACTAAGCGGTGACAAGGACAGCGGTGTCGTGTGACGTTGCCCTGGCAGCCTCGGAGTCACTCTTGCCGGATAACGCTTTTGCCGCGAGTGTTTCTTTCCAGGGGGCCAGCAGGATCTGTTCGGCCGGTCCCGCCGGGCAGACGAAATTGCCCTGACCCAGACGACATTTCATGGTGCGCAGGATGGTGAGCTGCACTTTGTCTTCAATGCCTTCAGCGATGCACTTGATCCCCAGCGTTTCGGCCAGGTTGATAATTGAACCGGCAACCGCCAGCATGTCCTGACTTGTTTGAGGTTGACTCAGGAAAGACCGATCCAGTTTGACTGTACTGAATGGATATTGTTGCAGGCACGCGAGTGACGAATAACCAGTGCCGAAATCATCAATCGCGAGACGAATGCCGGCCAGCGCCAGACTGTGAATGGCCGTTCCCGCGTTTTCGCGGTGACTGATGATCTTAGCTTCTGTAAGCTCCACCTGCAGTTGATCCGGACGCATGGAGAATTCACGAATCACTCGCGTCAGCAGCGGAATCAAATCATTCTGCATCAACTGACGCTCTGAAAGATTGATACTGATGTACTGCGGTGCCAGATTGGGAGCCGTGCGTTGCCATTCCATAAACTGCCGACAGGCCTCACGCAGAATCCATTCACTGATCGGAAGAATGAGTCGGGTTTCTTCGGCGATCGCCAGAAATTCACGCGGGAGCAACGTGCCTCTCGTCGGATGATTCCAGCGGACAAGTGCTTCCGCACCATCGAGTTCCCCGCTTTCGAGCGACACAATTGGTTGCCATGCCAGCACCAGTTCGTCTCTCCCGATCGCAGCTCGGAGATCAGCTTCTGTCTGTACTCGCTGCCGCGACGCTTCCCGCATGCTGTCGTCAAATATAACGTAGCAGCCATTGCCACGTGCTTTCGCTTCGTACATGGCCGTGTCCGCATCGCGGATCATATCTTCGGCGTGTACATATCCCGGGTGACTGCAGACAATCCCGATGCTCGCGGTAGAACGGACTTCGTGGTCTCCCAGTCGGTATTGCTCTCCCAGCGCTGCAATTAACCGATTCGCCGTCTGACAGGCTGTTTCCGGACCTGCGATATCATCTACGATCACTACAAATTCATCCCCACCCAGACGTGATACAGTCGTCCCGTCGGCAAGCGTACTGATGGAATCGGTGGTGCCGAGATTCCCCTTCAGGCGCGAAGCGATTTCCTTCAACAACGCATCGCCCACTTCATGTCCGAGGCTGTCATTTACAATCTTGAAGCGGTCAAAATCCAGAAACATCAACGCAAACCTGTAACCGGGAATCTGCTGAGTGCGTTCGATGTACAGTTTCAGGCGATCGTTGAACAATGCTCGATTCGGAAGTCCGGTCAGACGATCAAGTCGCGCGGCCATCATGAGTTCGTGTTCAATCTTTTTGCGTTCCGTAATGTCACGCACAATGCCGACGAAACGCGGCGTATCCGTCGCCTGCGAAACAAACTGCAGTGACAACTCAACCGGGATGTCGTTTCCGTTGATGTGGCGGTGCGTTGTCTCGAATGTAAACAGCTGATGTGTGCCTTCAATGAGTGGCTGAACGAGCTCTTGCAGCTCATGCAGTGACATCCCCGGAACGATGTTCAGCGGCGTCATTCCCAGGTATTGTTCTTCAGTGTAGCCCAGCAGCTGCCGGGCGCCTTCGTTGACATAGATAAAGCGAAAGTCCGTGGGGCGAAACATAAAGACACTGTCGAGTGTCTGGTCGAGTGTTGTTTTGAACTGTTGCAGTCTGTCCGCCGCGAATCTTTGCTGCTTCAGATGGAATCGTGTCAATGTGACGATTGCCGCACCGGTGAGCAGTAAGGATTCAATCACGGCGAGAATGCCCAGAACAGACAGTCTGGCATTGAAGATCTGCTGGCCCCACACCGCGGCCGGAAAGTCCACACCGAGAATGGCCTCAACCCGACCTTGTGGATCGTGTATCGGATGCAACGCGCTGACCCACTGTCCCCAGCGGTCTCGGTAGGGATTCGCAATGAATGCAGGCACGCCCTCCAGGGCGTTATTAAGGGCTCGGGCCTGCTCCCCGGACGAGAAACCGTCGTAGGTTTCGCCGGGATCAGTACGCTGTTCGCGATCCTGATCTATCGCCCCGCTGTGATCATAATCCGTCTCGGAATCGACAATCAGAATCGTCCGACCATCAGGGGTTCGTCGGATGGTATAAATGTCGCTGACAAGAGCATTCGCCTGCAACCAGCGTCTCTGCGCATCGATTACCTTCAGATAGTCCGGATTGGCGCTGCTGACATTGTCGGGAAGCGTCGCATGGTTTAGCTTCTCTGTTTCGCCCGCATACGTGGTCGCAAAGGCACTCATATGATTGATGAGATTGCAGCGTTGCTCGGCATCGACCTTATGCACATATCGATTTCCGGCGATCAGGAACACTGCCGTCATGACCGCGCTGACAAGATAGGCCGTGTGTTCCCGCTGGCATCGCTCCACAAGGCGTCCAAGGACAAACAGACCGACCAGACAACAGGCGACAAACGCCACAAAGTCCAGTTGATAGTCGATGCAGGTCCAGATCATGGAAATACCAACAGTGTTAAAACCGGTCGATGCGACAACATGCCGGGCATCGTCCGACGGATCTTCTTCCCGAGAACCTGTTGATAACCTGGTTCATTCGATTGGATGGAGAAGCAACTGTGTTTCCCAAATGCGACAGTTGCAGAAATTAACGGATCGTTTGTGACGGTTGTGACGTGCGTCGCTCTCGGTAAGTCGGAGCCGGAATTAGCGTCCCATTTAATTCGTCATTCATTTGTCTGACAGCGTCCTGACGAATTCGATCACATCTGCGAGATCCTGCTGGGTAAAATCCTTTTCGATCCCGTCCGGCATCAATGATTTTCCGGTACTCCGAAGTTCTTCGATTTCTGTTCGCAGGATCGATTCACGTTTGCCTTCAGCCCCGAGGACCGTAATGCTGCTGCCGGTTTCTGTCGAGAGAAGACCGACGACTGAGCGGCCCGATGTGGTAGCGACGACAAAGTTCAGATACTTCGTTTCAACGGCAGCGCTCGGATCAAGAATGGCTGCGTACAGGGATTCTGGTGTGCGCGTCGTGAGTGACGCAAGGTTTGGGCCGACTTCATGCCCAATTCCACCCTGTTTGTGACAGGTTGAGCACTTCTTTCCGAACAGAACTGCCCCTCTTTCTGCGTTTCCTGTGAACTGCAACGCAGGCCGATACGACTCCATCACCATCTTGCGATCATCTGATGTGCCGGACGTGAAGACAGATTCAATTCGCTGACGTAGATCCACATCACGCGTCGTCAGCAGTCGTTGACGCATCGCCGCATCAATCTCCCCGGCCGCAATGGCGCCGGATTCGAGTTCCTGCACCAGATGGGCGACCCATTCCTGTCGACTCGACAACACCGTCAGAATCTGTGATCGTATCGCGGGCGAATGCGAAGACCAACCTGCCAGCAAAATATTTGCCGCGGAGACCTCTGTCTGCCGCCCAAGATGCTGGATCGCCACTTCCTGCACAGCGACGGGAGTCTGCGGCATCAGCAACTCCCTGAGGATCTGTTTGTCGCCCGCCGTTGCCGGACCTCGCAGAAGCAGCGGAATCGCGGCGCAGCGCAGTGTTTCGTGCGCCAATGGGTCGGACGCCGTTTTTCGAGCGAATTCGAACGCGGCGACGAGTGATTTTTGTTGCTTTTCGTCGATCAATTGATCCGCAACTGACTCTGACCGGGGGACGAGATGATCGAGCATCACGGCCAGACTCTTCAGTTGCCATGCCTGCAGCTCCCCATGGGGGGCATCCACTGTCAGCATCAGAATTTTTCGCAGATCGTCAGGGCTCACAATCGAAGCCGCCTGTCCGAACAGGATACTCGTTAATTCATCACGGTCTGCCGCGGTAAATCCTGCCATCTTTGAGACTGAGGGGTCATTGGCCGACGAATCGTTGCGAACGACACGGCTGAATTCATCAATTGTCCCGCTGATGTTTTCGATGTTCAGTGAACTCATCACGGCAGCTTGCAGCCACGGATCAGGATCACTGAGCAGCAGATCGCTTAGAATACGTGTGGCCTCGTGATACTGCCCGACAATACAGGCGAGTTCAAGTCGGACTCTGGCGCTCGTATCCTGCGTCAGTCCTGAGAGCGAAGTGACCGGCACATTTGCGGTCGGGGCAAGACGGACCGCCCAGCGACGGACTCCGGGATGAGGATCCTGCAATGCACGCTCAACAATCTCCTTCGAAAGTTCGCCGAGTCCTTCCAGGGTACACAGAGCATGCAGTCTGGCGGTGGGATGTGTTCCGTCAGTCACCATCGTGGATAATGCGGCGACAGTTGATTTATGGCGCGACGTTACGAGCAGTCTTTGCGCTGTATCTCTCCGCCAGCCGTTCGCGCTTTCAAGTTCCGCAACAAGCTGCACCGGAGTCATCTGATCCATCCGAATTGTCGGGAGCGGGATTCTGACGTGTTCCGCCTCCCTTTTTTCATCGGATCCCCGAGGGACAATGCGATAGATCCGGCCACGGTCATCGCCGGAACGGAAGAATGGCCGGAGTTCGTCCTGCCCCTCTTTGGGCAGCCACTGGGGGTGTTCAATCATGTAGCGATACATGTCCACGATCCACAGAGCACCGTCGGGCCCCGTGCGAACCATCACCGGTCGGCACCAGCGATCCTCCGACGCAAAAAAATCCTTCTGGTCGAATTCCGCCGGGTCTCGTTCGAGGCGAAAACTAACGCCGTCGTCGATCAACAAATTGTGCTGCACAAGATTGCTGAATGGTTCGCATGTGAAGACATGCTGAACGGCGAGATCGCTTGAAGCGGGATTGTTGTCGGAACCAAACAGCAGATCATCCAGGTAGACCATTCCCGAACACGCGGACGTGTATCGTCCCGATTGTTCGAAACTGTGAAAACGCTTTTCAGGAGGCGCTGCCCCGTAAACCGGCGGATTAGACGGCGTCATCAGGTGACGCGGATCCGGTGGAGCGAAATGCGGATTGCGGCGAATGTACTGATCTTCCAGCACATAGTGCCAAAGTGGGTAGCTGTTCTGTTCGCCAAACCAGTTTCCCCACCTGTCACGATTGCGGCCGAACTGAGACGGGCCGCTCTGGGGATCGAGCAGGCCGCTGTCCGGGAGGAAACGAAAATCGCGGCTGCCAACGTTGATCTTCTGATTCGTGATATGCGACAGGATCTGGTTGTCAGATCCGTACCCTGCGTGATGACTGCCACTGGCGCAGTGAATCCAGTTATCCAGTCCCCACCGCGGACCATTGACGCGCAGTTGCTGATTCCCCTCCCTGAATCCTGAAAACAATGTTCTGCGAACGTCGGCCTTTCCGTCACCATCAGAATCCTCCGCGTAGAAAATCTCCGGAGCGGCGGTGACGATCACACCATTGCCCCAGGCCATCACGCCTGTAGGGAAGGGAATGTCCTGCAACAGCACGGTTGACGTTTCGTACTGTCCGTCATTGTTGGCGTCTTCCAGAAACCGAATGCGTCCGCCTGGTTTGCCTTTATCGTCCATCCCCGAGGGATAGTCGGCCATTTCCGCGATCCACAGCCGGCCATCGGCTCCCCAGTCAATGGCCACAGGGTCGATGACCAGAGGCTCAGCGGCGACCAGTTGCAATTCAAAGCCGTCCCGAACATGTGCGACTTTCATGGAATCTGCCGGACTGAGAGGTGGTGTTGACGGCTGCGGTGTGGTTTCAGAAATCTGAGGGATCATCAACGCGCCCGCTGCAGCAAAATGCGCCGCTGCTTCCGTGGACGTCAGTGCGCGATCGTACAATGCGACTTCATCCAGTCGACCTTCAAGTCCAAACAGCCGATCGGTACGACCGCCAAGAAAAATCGTGTTGCCTGTTGAACCATAGGTGGGTTCCAGCTCCCCTGTGATCTCAGCCTGAACATCGCCATCGAGATAAACGGCCACATGCTGTTTCTCGCGAACGAATACGACATGATGCCAGGTGCGGGGTTCAAGAACAGTTCGACCGCACAGAGTCGTATGGGACTGGTTACCGTTAAACAGCAACAACTTACCGTTTGCATCCTGATGGAGATGGGTGCCGCCGATCCCCAGATGATCTCCGCGAGCCTCCGCGTCCGCATCCGGCCCGCGGGAAAAGAAATAGCCAGTGACTGCACGTGCATCGTTCGGCAGACCGTTCCAGACCCAGCATTCAACACTGTAGGTGTCGCCCAGTTCAGGCAGCTCTGTCACGACTCGCCCGCCGGCAAAATGCGCCGCCCGATTGCCGCGCGGCATCTGTTCAAATCCTCTGCCCTTCGGCCCAGGAAGATAAAAGGCGACGCCATCTTCATAGGTGCCGTGATTTTCTCCGACCGCGTCCATAGCAATCAATCCGTCGATCTCGCCCAGACGCCAGAACGCGCGTGGTTTTGATTCTACGACGGTCCTGGCAAACTCATGTTTTGGTTCGGGACCCGATCGCCTGGGTTTTTCCGCGACACGTTCAAGCAGTTGCGTCAGCGTTTCGACAATCTGCGGTTCCGCCTGCACTTCCAGCCCGGCGGTCCTGGCAGCCCACGTCGTGTAGCCCCCGAGCTTATGCTGTTCAGGAGGAGGAATGTATCCTTCCGCACCGTTGGCAAGTTCAATATTCATGGTCCCCGCCAGCGGGCTGCGATTCTTCAGTTTGATGCCGGTGATGCCATACACCTCATCCGGAATGGCCGTAATCCCAAAGTCTCCGATGCGGATCGCCTGCAATTTGAGTTCTGCAGTGGGGTTCTCGTGCAGACGCAGTTGTTCAAAGGCATAAACTTCCGACCAGCCGCGTGGAAGACGATCTCCGACCTGCGCCACGAGATCATGGGCCCATTTCAGACGCGCCGCATCCGGAGTCCGCCGCTGCAGCTGCAACGTGGTTTCCGCCATGGCCAGCGTGATATCGGCCCGGTGCTGGATGGACTGATACGCCCGGACGGCACCTTCCGCCAAACCCAGGACATACGCATCGAAGTCGTTGGGGCGAGCGGGCTGGCTGTAATCCATCCACATGCTGTCGCCACTGGTCCCCTGTGACAAAATCCCCACGAAGCCAGGCTGCTGATCGGAGACACCGATCAGTTCAGCGAACTTCAGTCCGAAACGTCCACAGACATCTCCTGAAATCAGCGGAGAGCCATAGTAGTGCATCGCATAATTTGCCAGCATCGCCAGCGGTTTGTCATCCAGTGTTTTGATCGACAGAACGGTAAGATCGGTATCGGCCGGACCTGATGGACCAATATGATTCGGGCTTTGATAACCGGGATGCATGTGAGCCCGGACCGTATACTGCCCGAATGGATCAGTGGTCTGCATCCGGTCCGAGCGAAAAATCCAGCGTCGGCAGTTGTTTCGCTGATCATCTTGAACAACCGCCCAGCCAGCTTTGGCCGGAGTCAGCTTTTCGTTGGCCTGGACAATGCAACGGACAATTTGCCCCGGCAGAAACTGAGCGTACTCAGGGTCAACACGACTTCCAAGACACGGCATCGCCGAGGGGGCTGAATGGGCATGAGTTGCCGAAATCAGCATGCGATCGGTGGGAATCCCGGTCAGATGAGACGCCTGCTCCTTAACGTCATCGAGCATGGTACGCGTCAGCATCAGGTTGTCGACAACCGCCATTGCGATCCGCTGTTTTCCGTCGTCCACAACAATCGCCCGAACCATCAGCGGGTCATACGCCATCGTCGCCGTACGCTCTTCCACCATCCCGTTGACGATGACGGGAAACTGCGTCGGCGTGATATCGACTGCGGCGGCCCCGGCGCGAAAAACAATGTCGTTCGATTCCTCAGCGACCACGGCGCCCAGGGGCATTCCGCAAAAGCCTGCCAACAGGAGATGTACTAAACTCGCCCGCATTGTGCTGCTTCCGATAAAACATTTGTCAACGACAAGAGTAACGTTCGTTTTTAAAGCACGTCGATCGATGATTGTCTTCCGTTCGTCAGGCGATTGCAACGGAACACACAGCTGCTCCACGGTCGTCGGCTTTTCCATAGCTGCTAAAGGTGCGAGCAGATCTACGAATAACAATTCACGTAGCCATCAAGGGATCGCAGGCAACTACACCATGTGTATGACGAATTTCGGCGGGGCGGATCTCATGCCTAAAAGCACACTCTCCGCAGCCAATTAAGGCTGAACTCTATTCTGAGATCTCAGCGCTCTCGCGAAGTCAATGCATTTGAGACTATTCTCGCTTTTCTTCCATCAGCCCCACGAGATTCCCGTCGGGATCGCGCAGGAAACCGCTCCATAAGTCGTGATCAGGCATTTTGGCCACAAGTGCCGGCGCTCGCTCGCTTGTGGCGCCCCGACTTACCAGCGCACTGTGAATCGCAGCAATGTCTTTCACCCTGAAATACAGAATCGAGTTCGCGCCCACTGTACCTGCTCCCTGGGGCGTTGTGAGCATGAGACGGACACCCGCCGCGTCCAGAAACGCAAGATTTGGCCCGGCTCGAAACAACAGATCCAATCCAAGTATCTCATGGTAAAAAGCAACGGCTGTCTCAACGTCGCTGACAGTGATTGCGATTTGGTGGATCGCCGATAGTTTTGTAGTTGCTGACATGCAGTTTTAAATTCCGCGGGATCACGACAACTCACCCCATGTCGATGCCTGGAGCATCAAGAATGGCTTGGTACGCCCTTACATCGGGTAAGACCCACCAGGGCGAGAACTTGTCGTGTGAAAGTTTAATTTAAAAAAGAAAATCAACAAGAAACGTTCTCAGCTGCTCAGCCCCAGAATCGCAAGGCTGTCACGATGGATCAGCGCTTCGATCTCCGCGGGATTAAGCCGCGGGAGATTCGTGCCAGTGAGCTGTTCATTCAGGTTTCGCAGGCCGTCAATCGATTTATCTACTGTCGTGAAGGGATAATCGCTGCCAAACAACAGTTTGTTCCACACACCGTATTCCTGAACGAGCATCAGACTGTGATACAACTGAAAGGGGCGATAATGCAACGCGCTGATGTCGGAATAAACATGCGGATGCTTGCGAATCACAGCCACGCATTCCGGTTCGTACGGATGTCCAAGGTGCGCCATAATAATACGTACATCAGGAAATCGAATGGCCACGCGGTCGAGATGACGGGGCAGTGTGCATTCAAGAGGCGCCTGCGAGACGAACGTGGTTCCTGTATGCAGCAGTACAGGGAGTGCATGTCGGGTGGCATAGGCCCACAGGGGATCAAGGCGACTGTCGTCCGGCTGAAATCCGGCGTACATCGACATAAGTTTAATGCCGCGGAGATTGAGTTCCTGATGACCCACATGCATTTCCCGCTGCCAGCCTTCCTGGGTTGGATCCAGTGACAAAAATCCAAGCAACCGGTCGGGATGCCGACTGACGTAGTCCGCCACGTATTGGTCGTCAACCCACAGGCCGCTGAGTCGAGCTTTACCGCCAAACACGATCGTGCGATCGACCTGTGTCGCACCAGCCATGTACTCGTCGTACCGAACCGTCAGGTCCAGTTCAACGCCCGCTCTGGCCCGCCTGGCCTGCTGCTGAAAATCTGTATTGAAATGTGCGGGGTATTCCCACGTGTGGCTGTGAACATCGATAATCATGTTGAGTAAGT
>JAGQQS010000048.1 GCA_020426105.1 Planctomycetaceae bacterium | reverse complement strand
GATTCCGTGCCGCGCTGTGCGCGACTGGCTCAAATCGCCCGGCGTTAAACTGCTGTCTCTCCGGCTGGCAATCTCATCAGTTGAATCCGAAAAAAACGCGGTCATCTTGCCTGTCCTGCCAGTGTTTGCAGGTGACATAGTGTGTCCCCAAGGCTTCTCCCCAAGGCTTTTCCAGTGACATGGTGTGTCCCCAAGGGCCTTTCCCTGAATGCTTCCTGCGGTACCCACCCTGCATATGCCGAATTCTCCGGCTGTGGGCTTTTGAACCGTCACTTAACTCCGCTCACTCCATCTGGCAGCTCGTACAGTTCCTGCACTTCGGCGGGTGTCAATTCGCGATTGAAGAATGACAGTTCGTCGAACAGCCCGATATAACTGATCCCCATCACCGCCGTCGCTTCAGCGACATTCCACGTATAAGTCTGCTCTCGATTGGGCACACTGCCGACCGCGACGCCATTGATATACAACCTTGACACACCGTTCGGCTTGCCAGTGTTGAAGTCAGTAAACGCGATCACGATGTGGGTCCAGTTCTCGGCGGAGAATGGCGGTTGGGTCACGGTGACGAGCGGCCGTTCGGCTTCGGGGATCTTATCAAAATCCTGCAAATTCGGATCCCAGATTTTGCGATCCGGGATCGCTCCGTGTCGAAAATGTCGCGGCGATTTATCGTTGAAATCCACCCATAGGGCGCCGTCATTAAATGTGCGGGGCGTAATGAACAGCGGATCACAATAGCCCGGCGGCAGGTCTTTATTCGGATCAAGCTTGAGCCAGAACGAAACTGAACCATTCCAGTTTGCATTTGAGTACAGCAGGTTCTGCTGAACCTGAAAGAAGACCACATCCGCGGCCGTGCGATGGAACTGCAGGGCATCGCCAAACCGGCCATGCCCCTTAATTACAGAAACCGCGCCGGTTTCGGGGAGTCCCGGTCGTCCATCTTTACGATCATTCAACGAAGGCGCGGTAAAGAGTCGGCGGTCACCTTTCCCGAAGTCAGCATCCGGTCCGTGATCGAATGAGGCATGGAACGTAAGCGCGGTATCGAGCCAGACAGGCGCTGGTACTGTTTTCTCGGCAGCGACCGCACGCGGCGGCACTCGATTCGCGCTAAGTATTCCAACCAGAATAACAACCGTCGTACAACTTTTTCGGATCATCGGCAGCATTTAAATGTGTCTCCTGAGGTGAACATAGTTAACGAGCGTGGATTGAGATTATTTACGATTTCCTCCTTCAGGCACCACCTCCAGTTTTCCGATGCCGACAGATGATTCAATTTTACTCCCGTCCTTCGTTGTCACGGCGTAGCTGAACCCCTGACCTGCCGTCGCAGAACCGAAACGGCCCTGCTTGTCGATGGCGACAAAGCTGACCTGCAGAGCGGTACCAAGTGGATCCTGACGTGCCATGCGGCGGAGGGCTTCAAGGCAGGCTTCTTCCGGCGACAGTCCCTGACGCATCAGTTCCACCACAAGAAATGTGCCGCAGTATCTCATCACATTTTCACCCAGCCCGGTGGCTCCCGCGGCGCCCACTTCATTATCGACATAGAGTCCTCCCCCGAGGATGGGGGAGTCGCCGACTCGTCCCGGAAGTTTTCCGCTCCAGCCGCTGGTTGAGCAACCACCTGCGAGGTTTCCATCCGGGCCGAGGACAAGAAGTGCAATCGTGTCATGATTGGGATGTTTCTTTTGGGAATCAGCGCCCTCACGATCTTTCTCGGCAGCCCGCTTCCTCTTCCAGATATCGTATTTTTCTGAAGAATCGATGTCGATCGACTCCAATCCCTGCTCAATCGCAAACATACGAGCGCCTTCGCCCACCAGCATGACGTGCGGTGTCTTCTCCATGACGCGGCGAGCAATTGAAATGGGGTGGCGGATCCCCTCGACGCCCGCGACACTGCCTGCTCTGTGCCCCGGGCCATCCATAATGCACGCATCCAGTTGCACCACACCAGCAGCGTTGGGACCACCGCTGAGTCCGACCGAAGAGTTTCCGGACGACTCAGTCACCCGGATACCCTGCTCAACTGCGTCAAGGCTGGTTCCTCCGGCGACCAGAACCTTCATGGCAGCTTCGTTTGCCGCCTGTCCAAAGGGCCATGTCGATACGATTAACGGCAACTCGCCGGGCGTAGAATCAAGGGCCCGCGTCGCAGCGCAGCTGGCCTTCGCGAGAGCGCCGCTTGCGGCGGTCAAGGTACTCTGAGCGACAAAATTTCGACGGGATATGTTCATCGTGGGGATTCTCTGAAGTGAAGCAGGCCTGACAAGCAGCAACGGGCACCATGCGTTTTAGCCAGAGATTGTGTTTTTGGGAATCGACTGCGCACTGGTTCACAAATTAACTGAAAGATTGGACACTCCCGACGGCCGCCCCCGGTTCGCCATGCTTTAACAGTAGAGCAGCCGTCGTCAAGATTAACGACGTCCATGGTAAATGAACATTCTCCCCAGATAACAAGAGTCAGGTGCACCGATGCCAGTGATTGAAGTTTGTGTCGATTCCGTTCAGTCTGCTCTTGCGTCGCAGGAGGGAGGGGCTGATCGAGTCGAATTGTGTGACAATCTCTTTGAAGGCGGGACGACCCCCAGTGCGGGTGCAATTGCTGTAGCACGCGAGCGACTGCGCATCAAGCTGCATGTAATCATTCGACCTCGAGGTGGTGACTTTTTGTATTCAGACGTTGAATTTGCCGTGATGCAGCGTGACATCGCGACGGCTAAATCTCTGGGGGCCGACGGTGTTGTCATCGGATTGCTGACTGCCGAAGGAGATGTGGATGTTCCGAGAACACGACAGCTTGTCGAATTGGCAAGGCCGATGAGCGTTACCTTTCATCGCGCCTTTGATGTGGCGCGCGAACCGTTCAAAGCTCTGGAAACACTCATCGAACTGGGTATCGACCGTGTTCTCACTTCGGGGCAGGAGGAGTCCGTCACGGAAGGTGCCGAACTGATTGCAGAACTGATCGTCAAGGCCGCCAATCGAATCATCGTCATGCCAGGCGCGGGCTTTAATCAGCGCAATGTGGGACGCGTCGTCGCGAAAACCGGAGCCCGCGAAATCCACGTGGCCGGTTTCGCACGCGTCGAAAGTGGCATGCGGTATCGCAATGAACGGGTCTTCATGGGCGGAGAACTGCGTTGTCCGGAATATAGTCATGCCGTCACCGATGCCGGCATCGTGAGAAATATTCGACGGAACTGTGACGTTCCCTGATGCGATGACATCGAATCCTATTACTTGTTTGATGAGATATGCTCGCGCCGCCCGGCGTCTGCAGTCAGGCGGCTTCGAGGGCCTGTCAACACCGCTGGGCAAGGCTGTTGCTGTAAACATCCGGACTTTTTCAACGTTAAATAGAGGATCATCCTTCGTTAGTTTTTTGTATTTATTTCCACCGAGGAACGCCATGAACGGCATTGCTGGTGCGGTGCTTTCACGTTTGCCTTTGACTGAAGCGGTGTTGTCATTGCTCTCGTTTGCGATCGAGCCCGAACTCTTAGATCAGATTTTTGCACAGCACGGAGGGGCGATGGATAGGAGATTAAGAACGCTGCCCAGCGACTCAAAGCGGTTCGCACTGTCCGGGCTCAAACAACAACAAGAATGTACACAATGAACATGTGAAAGCTGTTTACAGCAGCAGCTTTGCCCTCGCGGAATGGGCTCCGTTGACTAGTTCCCTAAATTCCCGAATGCACGCTCTGGAAGTGAACGAATCGGGCCATAGTTTTCAGCGGAAGCCGTTGCCTGTATGCTACCGCAGGGTTAAGCCACCTGAGACGATCGTGATTTGCGACAAATCCTAAAGTGTTCGAATTTTCGACTGATAACCGGGCAAGGGACGTTTTGGTCACTGGAGCCGGACTTGTGACTCCCCTTGGCTGCTGCTCAGACGATACCTGGGATGCTCTGATCAGTAATCGTCGCGCTGGCCGCTATCTGACTCCGGCTGACATTGATCACTATACTGAACTTTCAGCGCTTCAAGGGTTGGCACTTCATGGTGCCGTGGTGGATCATGTTGAGGTCGATCGCCAGCTGCAGGAATCGCAGCTGTTGAAAGCCGTGCCCGGTGAAATTGCCGATGTCTGGCGATCTGAACCGCTTGTGGCAATGTCTGTGGTTGCCTTCGGTGAGGCATTGAATCATGCGGGGTTTTCTCTGGAAAGTCTGCGATCCGAACGCACTGCTGTCGTGTTTGGCGGCAGCAAAGGCGGACTCCGCTCGATCGAACGGATGACAGAATTCCCGCGGGATCGTCGTGGACGTCGATCACAATGGGTGCCTGCCGGGTTGGGCTCCTGTGTCGCAGAGGCGGCTGCACTTTCTCCCCGCGATGGCTACGGAAACATGCAGGTCTTCTGGACTTATTCCGTTCAGACAGATAGCGCGACGCGCGCGATTACCGAGTTGTCTCGTGCCCGTATCGCCAGCTCGTGTCCTGTTGCCGCCTGTGCAACGGGACTCATCGCCGTCCTGCAAGGTGCTTCTTTAATTCATCGCGGACAATGTGATGTATGCATTGTTGGCAGCGCCGACGCGGGATTGAGGTCCTCTGTTTTGGCGTCATTTCACCGGTTGAGGGTAACGTCCCGCCATTCGAATCCCGCGTCCGCATGTCGGCCATTTGATCTGTCCAGAGACGGCTTTATCGTCGGTGAAGGTGCTGGTGTCCTGATTCTGGAATCACGCGTTCACGCGGAAACACGCCGCGCCGAAGCGATCGCAAGAGTCGTCGCCGGAGGATGGCTAAACGATCCGACAGGCATGACGCAGATTGACGAAGACGGAATCGTCGTCAGCGAAGTATTGAGCAGGTCACAGAATTCCAGTATGCCATACCCCGACATTCTTAACGTCCATGGCACGGGCACCGAATCCAATGATCTTGCTGAGGCTCGTGGAATTGTAAAGGCGTTCGAGGCGGCACCCCAGATGCCCAGATGTTTCGGTCTCAAAGGGGCGCTGGGGCATCTGCTGGGAGCTGCGGGGAGTGTGGAGACCGTTCTCACATTGCGGGCACTGAATCGCCGACAAATTCCCGGAACGGCGAACCTGCAGATGATCGACCATCGCTGCAGTATTCCACTCGAAGCGAATCCGCGGGAACTTCCCGGAATACAAAGTGCCGCGAAACTTTCGCTCGGCTTTGGCGGCCATGTGGCCTGTGGCGTGTTTGAACATCCATCAAGGTAAGTTTGTATGAAACCTGTTTTCGATCGTTTCATGGCGTGGACCGTGGATCATCGCCGCACCACATTGCTGGCTGTAGTGTCAATTACAGTACTCGCCGTTATTGGCCACATGCATCCCCAATGGGTGCGAGAGTTTTTCACGAAACAAACAGAGGCCGCCGAGTCCTCGGAGACGTCGATGGAAATTGAGTCCACGTCTCGGGAGACGCCGGATGTGGATCCAATCAGTTTGTCCGCATCTGATGCAGTCATTGTGGTGGAATCATCGAAATTCTTCACGCCCTCAGGTGCCAGAGCCATGCGGCATGTCGTGGACGAACTGGAACAGCTCGACTATGTGCAGTCGATTCTGTGGATGGACCGTGTTCCGATTCTGAACATCTTCGGTTTGCCGGAGCCGCTGTTTCCGCGGTCTGAAGCGTCACCTGAACGATTCGCCGCAGCCCAGGCCAAAGCGATGAAACATCCGCTTGTTGGTGGACAACTGCTGGCCGAAGATGGCCGGACGATGCTGCTGTTAGTCTCTTTTGACTTCGACTATATCCGCTCAAACGAACAATGTACGGTAGAGCTCCGGGAAGCGGCTGAAAAAGCGGCCTCAGATTTTCCCGACGTACCATTACGCTTTCGAATCACCGGGCGGATGCCTGCCTACATTACCGCGATGGAAGCGCATGAAGCAAATCAATTGAAGTATCAGCTGATTGGTTACGGTGCGATCTTTGTGATGGCGATCATCCTGTTTCGAGGAATTCGGGCCGTACTGATTGTGTCCCTCGCCCCAATCGTGGGGGTATTCTGGACTCTGGGGTTCCTGAAATTCTTCAATCTGCAGGATAATCCTTTCAATGACGTCATCCTTCCGGTTCTGGTCAGCCTGGTTGGACTCACTGACGGTGTCCATTTGATGGTTCAGATCCGCAAGCTGCGGGCGAGCGGACAGTCGCAGGTTGATGCTGCGCGAAACGGTGTGCAACAGGTTGGCTTCGCGTGCCTCCTGACGTCATTGACAACGGCCATCGGATTGGGATCGCTCGCCCTCGCTCACAATGTCTGGGTCCAGGACTTCGGATGGTGCAGTGTTATCGGAGTGACACTGATGTTTATCGCCGTTGTGACAATCATTCCCCTCGTCTGCTCTACCTGGATCGGCAGCAAAATTCACGAGGGGCACGACAAAAGCCTGATTGATCGGAACCTGACGAAAATTGGAGAACTGGTCGAATTCGTCTTGCGGCATCCAACAGTCATCAGCGTTTTGGGGATGACTGCAACTTTCATCTGCATCGGAATTTCATTGACCCTGCGTCCCGATGAGCGGCGTGCCAACTCACTCCCGGAACACAGCGAGGCCTATCAGGCCTTGAATCATATGGATCAGGTGCTGGGGGGGCTTGAATTCGCGCGCGTCGATATCAACTGGACCCGGGAGATTGCCGATACGGCGCCGGAAATCCTTGACGTCGTATCAGACGTGGATGATCTTCTGCATACAGAACCCTTGATTGGTTATCCACTGTCGATCCGCAATCTGGTCGAATCGCTCCCTGGCGATGGCGACAGCGGCGATCGGATGATGATGATGGAATTGCTTCCGCCGCCTTTAAAACGCGCCTTCTTTACACCGGAAGAAGGGCATGCAGTCGTCACGTTTCGAGTTCAGGATATTGGGATTGCCAAATTCGGCCCGGTATTTACCAGGCTTGAAACAGGACTCACAGAAATCGCCGCGAAATATCCCCATTTCAGCTTGAAACTGGAAGGCGATGCGATCTGGCGGTGGAAAAATCTGTACCAGATCGTGGTCGATCTGGCAGCCAGCCTTGGAACGGCCTCGATCATCATCCTGGTAGTGCTGTCCCTGGCCTACAAATCCTGGCGAATCGGATTGATCTCATTTTTCCCAAACGCTTTCCCCCTCGCCGTGACTGGAGTCTGGCTGGTCTTTGCCGGTTACAATCTGGAACTTGTCAGCGTGTGTGCTTTTACTGTCTGCCTGGGAATCGCAGTGGATGACACAATTCATTTTCTGTCACGCTACGAAGAGGAACGTCAAAAGACCGACGACCGACAAATAGCGATTCGGCGGGCATTTACCAGTGTCGGTGTATCGCTTGTAATGACGACCGTGGTGCTGGTTGCGGGTTTCTCCACGGTCGCGTTCAGTGATTCTCGCGATCACCATATCTTCGCGACCATGGGCGCCCTGACAATCGGTTTCGCCCTGATCGGGGATTTGGTCCTCCTGCCGGCGCTGATTTCGTGGTTTGGCCCGCGAGAACGGTAGACTGACAACCCCCTTGCATTCCGGAAAATGAATATTTAACAAAATTCGAGGGGTCCTGGATGGGGCATTGAATGATGATGTTGGTGATTTTCGCTGTCAGCAGCTATGATGGACACGTGCGTCAGGATGCTGACGGGTAAGTCCGAGTACACCTTTTCCCAATCCGATTCCGCTAACAATATCCGGGGTGAAATGGCATCTGTTCCCACACGTATCGATGGTCCCGTTGCCGTGATCGGCGATGTGCATGGACAGACAGAACAGCTCCGGCAAATCATCGGGCAACTGGCTCGACTGCCTGATGTTCACAAACGCTGGATCGTATTCATCGGGGACCTTGTGGACCGCGGCCCGGACCCGGCTGGAACAGTCCAGTTGTTCTGCGACCTTGTGCAGCAGCACGAAAAAGTGACATGGCTGTGCGGAAATCATGAGCTTGCAATGGCTGGCACGCTGGGACTAATTGAAGCCCCCGACTATATCGATTTTCGCGGTCGCTGGACGCACCACTACGATTCGCACACGACGTTTGAATCCTATGGTGTCGCTCACCGGGATGTGGATGGGCTGAAAGCAGCCCTGCCCGAGGAGCACAAGCGACTATTGTCAGATCTGCCGTGGAGTATCGAACATCGTGACTATTTGTTTGTTCATGCCGGTCTGGATCGCAATATTCCGTTTGAGACGCAGATCAGAATTCTCCGTGAACGGGATTACTCGCTGAGTCATCCGCCGTGGCTCTATTCAAAGGAGTTTATTCTGACCGGGCCGCCTCCTGATTGTCCTGTTCCAGTGGTGATTGGACACGTCCCGATTCCTCAGGTGCAATTCGGGAATGGGACGATTGCCATCGATACGACCGGTGGCGTCGGCGGTGCGCTAAGTTGCGTCCTGCTACCCGAGAATATTGTATTGCAGTCCGGTTCCAGCGGGCCGTCTCCTGCGCCAGCCCCGGCGAAAAAGCGGTCCTGGTGGTGATTTGGGCTATTTGGTTTCGCCGTCATTCTCCTGACGAATGTGGCGTCAGCGGCAATCGCAGTTGGGATACTGGATCGTCCGTGGCAAGACCAGACGTCCGTCCGAATACTCCGCTCGGAGATTAGCGGCAAGTCGCCGGTGCATTTTCAAAATCAAAGTAGCGGATAATTCGTAGTGGACGAGGCGACGAGTCCTGCAGTGCCATAAAAGGCAGGAACTCGTGGCCACATCCACTACAAGCAACCCCTGAATTCAGTCGTGTCAGAGTACAGGGCACAGTTTACGCCACTGCGCGGAACGGGGAATACCAACGCAAACAGGGGACCGTGTGACACGGTCCCCTGCAGCATTTTCAGTTTGATTTCAGTGGTCTTGAGATCCTTGAAGTGACTGCTGGAAATCAACTCAATTCAACCTGGGGCCACTGACAACCTTGTCCATGTACCTCAGCGTGAAGCACGTTACTTACTGATTGCATGTTGAGCAAGGAGCTTCTGCTGTCGCACCTTCGCATGGGTCGCAGCAAGCCTGAACCGTGCGGCACACAACACGTGGAACGCAGCGAGTCATGGTCACAGGAACCTGACGAGCAACGCATTTGGTACGAGTCACATTACGTGTCTCACAGACCTGACGGCAGACGGTATATGGCACTTTGCGGGTGCAGGTCTGCTGTGTCATCGTGCAGGTTGTGTAAGGAACCTGCTTGGTGATGCACTGTGATTCCATCCGGCACGTTGTGTACGGGATCTTGCGAGTGATGCACTCGTCGGTGTAGGTGCAGGTTGTGTACGGGATCTTGCGAGTGCAAGTCTGGTGTGTCATCGTGCAGGTTGTGTAAGGAACCTGCTTCTGGCAGACTTCTTTGACCATCGTGCAGGTTGTGTAAGGAACTTTCTTCACAGTCGTGACAGGTACCTGACGGCAGATCGTATAAGGAACCTGCTTGTGGCAGACTTCCGGTACCATGCGTGTGCATGTGATCGTTCGTTCAACCATCTTTGGGCACCATTTGCGGCAGCAGACGGTCCGGCCAGGGCACTGGACACAGACTTCTTTCGTGCAGCATGGATTGCATGGATCAACGACGCACTTCTTAACCACAGGACCTGGGATGTGACGAGTTTCGGTTACCCACTCGCCTGAACATTCCTGAACCGTTTTGCATTCCGTAACCGGCTTGCAAACCGTGTAACAGACGTCTTTGTAGCAGGTTTCGGTTTCAGTGCGGCATGTGGTGCAGCAGACGTCTTTGTAGCAGGTCTGGTAGACCGGCTTGCAGACGTTATAGCAAACCGTGCGGTAGCAGGTCTGGTAGACTGGCTTGCAGACCGTGTAGCACTGCTCACGGTAGCAGGTCTGATAGACCGGCTTACGCACATGGCAGGTGACTTCCCGGTAGCAGGTCTGGTAAACCGGCTTGCAGACGGTGTAGCACAC
>JAGQQS010000850.1 GCA_020426105.1 Planctomycetaceae bacterium | reverse complement strand
GAAAGACTGATGTTATGACCATCCGCACGAAGCAGATTATTATCGCTCTTCTCAGCAGCGCGTTTATCATTTCGTTGATATTCGTGCAGTGGCAGGAAGTGACTCGCCGCGAGCAGGAATCAGGACGCGGGACTCATCACGTCGCGATTCCGGCCAGTTCACAGTCCTGTGTCAAATGCCATCAGCAATCCTCGCCAGGGATCATTGATCACTGGACCGGAAGTACGCATGCCGTTAAAGGTGTGGGCTGTGTGGAATGTCATCAGGCCGAGAAACACGACGCGGACGCCTTCGATCACTACGGAGCCTTAATCGCCGTCGTGGTCACACCTCGTGACTGCGGTCGTTGCCATAAGACAGAGACCGAAGAGTTTATGGCCAGTCACCACGCAAAGGCCGGGAACATTCTGGCCTCACTCGATAATTTTCTGGCGGAGACCGTTGAAGGCGCACGGGCTCCGTTCAACCCGCACTCACCAACGCCGGGCCGTGATATCACAATGGTCAACGGCATGGCTAGTGTGGATACGGGCTGCAAGCAGTGCCATGGTGGTAAAGTTGCTCTGGAAGCCAATGACGGCAGCCTGATTACGGTGGATGACCTCAAGCCCGATGCTGACGGCAAGCCAACGAATACCGACATTGTGTCGCAGATCAAAAAAGCGGCCTCCGGGCGTCCGATTCTATCTGCCAGCAGTTGGCCGAATACAGGAATCGGCCGATTGAATCTGGATGGGTCGAGAGGGTCCTGTTCAGCCTGTCATTCGAGGCACGATTTTTCGCCACGCCGTGCTCGACAGCCCGAAAACTGCGGAAAATGCCACCTTGGGCCTGATCATCCGCAAAAAGAGATCTTCGAAGAGTCCAAACATGGAGTTGCCTTTCGCGATCTGCATGATCACATGAATCTGAATGCCAGGGACTGGGTTCTGGGTGTTGATTACACACAGGCACCAACCTGCGCCACATGTCACATGTCGGGCCATAGTCGCAACGGCGGCAAAGTCACACATGATCCAAGCGGAAGACTTTCCTGGACAAACCGTCCACCTGTGAGCCTGGTCATGGATACGGACCTCAATGGGGAGGTTGTGAAAGAAACGGATCCCGAGAAACGCAAGGCACTTGTTGCTCATCCATGGCAGGAAAAACGGATTGCTATGACAAACGTTTGCACGCATTGCCATACTGAAAACTATGTGGAAGCGTTCTATAAACAATACGATGACTTTGTGGTCAACTACAACGAGAAATTTGCTAAGCCGGGTCAATCCATCATGGCGGTGCTGCGGGATCAGAAATTGATCACAAAACAGGAGTTTGACGAAGAGATTGAATGGACGTGGTTTTATCTGTGGCACCACGAAGGACGCCGAGCCCGTCACGGCGCGTCGATGATGGCTCCGGACTATGCGCATTGGCACGGTATGTACGAAGTGGCGGAACGCTTCTATCAGGAACTGATTCCCCAGGCGCGTGAAATCGCTCGTCAGGCCGAAGAAGCTGGCCAGGCGGCCGAGGCCGAGGCCGTACAGAAAGTGATAGATGATTTGCTGAATCGCCCAGAGCATACGTGGTATGAGGAAATGAAGTCGACGCTGAAAAAGGGCGCCGCAGACCACGCCGCTGTTAACGTGCCGGGTAATGCGGCGAATGCCGACATCGCTGAAGCCGCACGAGGGGACGCGACAAAAGTCGATACGATTGACTCGGTATCGTCAGACGGTAATACGGGAACGGCATTGCCGCCCGAATCGATTTCAACAGCGAATGAGAGCCGGTAACTCAACAGGTGGCAGCGGCATTCTGGCAAAGCAACACCCTCCTGTCCGCAGGAATCAACGGGCTGAGTCGATGCGCAACGCTGCCCCGTTTTCTATCGCGGCGCCCGATCAGGATTCGCTATTCGAATTCAGAAGGAATATGTCGCCTGCAGATAAAACTGTTCTGCATCGGAACGTGCGAGCGGGCCTTTGTTAATCGCACCGCCGTAAAAGAACCAGAAATAGCCAGCCTGCAGGTTGAACGCTTTGCTGTACGTATAGGTCCCGACAATGTCCAGTTCGTTCCCAAGATTATAACCGCCGCTGCCAGGAAGTGCTCCTCCGACAACATTGTAAATAACCGTCGAGGCCTGAGCCTGATCGAAGTAATGCCACTGGCTAGTCAGATTGAGTTTTTCGTGAGGCTTCACGCCAGCCTGCACGCCATAGTCCACCAGATTTTGTCCGGAGAGATTATCGATCTGACCCCAATATGCATGGCCCAGCGGATAGAGAACATCAAAAGTATTGATCTTCCCCGTCGTTGGATCCTTGTCTCCGGTGCCGTAATAGAAGATGCCGCCGATCGAAGGTTTCCATGTCATGTCTTCAATCGTGTAGCCAACCAGAGCGGCAATCATGGCTGCCTGAACGTCCCGATACGCAGCAGAACCGAAATTATCCTGGCCAAATTGATAGGCGCCTTCGACGTCCCAGTTCCAGGTTCCAACCAGCTTCTTGCCTTCTTTGATCGGTTGTTTGCCGGCAATACGGGTACCGATTGTGTGACGCTGCCCGTCCATTAGGGCGGCGCTGGACTGCTGTTCGTCGAAATACAGCCAGTATAGATCATAAGTATTATTCTCGACTCCCTTGTATGTCGAGTAGAACCCGCTGATCGTACGACTCTGATCCGCATGGTCGAAACTGTAGGGGCGGTTAATATTGCCGGACGCTCCGTTCACGCTCTGCATAACAAAACCATCAATGTCCCAGTCGGTACTCGTGTACACGAGCTTGTGTCCTTCGAAGTTTCGAAAAGTATTCGCCCAGGCCAGAGGTGATAAAAGTCGCTGTGAACCATACTGAAGGAACTGGCGACCGTATCGATATTTCAGCTTTCCGTCACCCACGTCACCGAGATTCAATTCCGCATACATCTGCAGAATGTCAGTGCGATTCACGTCAATCGGCGTCGCAGTATAGGGTGCGTTCAGCCCGAACATGGACGCATCAATGGCCTGCACATAACCACCCACAAAATCGTTGTAGTTTGCCTGCACAAAGGGCGTGAAACGCCACAGATCATAAGCTGAATGTCCTGGTCCGCCAGGCCGCAGGCGATTCTGTTCGTTCATGTAGCGATAACGCAGTTCAGCACCCGCACTGTACTTCAGGTCACCAGCGTCTTGATCTCTCAGCCGCGGGAAAAGTGGCTTGTCGCCAGCCAGATTTTCAAAGAGTTGATGGAGTTCAACGACTTTGTAGTCGTCCGCCTGCCAATCCATGTCTTCACCGCACCCGGTTTTACTGGTGCCGGACTTTTCCGGCTCGTCATCGGCACAACCTTCCTGAGCACTATTGCCCGAAATTGAAACCGTGCCATGAGAGAGTTCTCCGCCCAGTCCGGCGGGTAACAGCGACACGGTCAACCCGGCGACAAGAATTGAGATTCTGAAAATTGAAGATTTCGAAATCATCCTGACCTCCCCTGCGCAAGCTCCTGAGACCTGTTTCGCCACTATCCGCAAACGAAGCAGACCCCTCTCTCTACTTTCTTCGACTGGCGTGGTGCAGGTCCGACACTCCCATTCTGCCTGCGTGACAAATGTCGATGCGATCAAAGAGAAAATGTCGGAAAAACGGCAAAGCTTCTCCTGTTAATGCGTTCGGCGTCGCACAGGCGCGCAGCACATTTTAGCAGTAGATCACCCAACGCATCTTGGTGCCTGACTACTGAAATGCGCCGTCGTAATACCCGTCGAATGTAAAACACGCCGCAAAAATGGCCCCATCGGAATATTGCACTCCGGCACACGAGTCGCGGGTCTGCCCCTGACAATTTTTCAACTCAGTGCGAATCCGCCAACGTGTTCTTGCAGATTGCGGGCGAGTCGGATTTTAGTAAGTGTTGGAAGATCGGCTGTGATGGAGATTGCTCCGAAATCAGAAAGAATTGCGCCATGTTTTTCCCTTCGCCCTTCAGGAACGTGCGGCACTTTAATGCCATCGGTCCACGCCAGGTCAGTGGCCCCCGTTTGACAATTACGTTTGTCACACACGCCGAAGACGCAGATTTTGCTGATTCCCTAAGTTTTGCACGGGTTGGCTCATCGTCAGTTGTGATCGTACTGGACGAAAAACAGTGGACGCCGCCGGGACATTCCGCGTTTATCCTGTGCCGAAAGTATTGACTGTGACGATAGGGAGACTAGTGGATAAAAAAACGACGATACCGTGTTGAAATCGATCCGGCTAAGTGAATTCTGATCCCGGACGCTTTAGTTACCTGAAAAATCAAGGGATTCAACAGTTCAATGGCAGCTTATCGCGAGCATATCACCGTCAGCGGCATTCTGGGCGTTGCCTACGCCACAGCTGCGGTATTTCTGTTCGGGTATAGTTTGGTGCAGGCGGTCATTGTGGCCGTCCTCACCTGGGTGGCCGGCATGTTGCCGGACCTCGACTCAGAAAGCGGTCGGCCGATCCGCGAGCTATCAGGGGTGACTGCCGCATTTGCGCCCCTGCTGTTGTTACAGCATGCCCAGGACGTTGGTATCCGGGGTGATCGAGCGATGTTGTTCGCCATTCTGGCCTATGCCGCGGTCAAATATGGCGGTGCATTTCTCCTGGGAAAACTGACAGTCCACCGCGGAATGTTTCATAGTATCCCCGCCTTGCTGATTGCCTCGGAGTTCACGTTTTTGACCTATCACAGCGATGAAATCCGAGTGCGTTTGTTGATGGCGGTTGGCGTTGGGATTGGTTTTCTTTCGCACCTGGTGCTGGACGAGATGTACAGCGTTCAATGGGACGGTATGAAGGTGCGATTGGCGAAATCCTCAGGCAGTGCGATGAAGTTTTTTGGACCGGAAGCACTGCCGAATGGTGTGACCATGGGACTGTTGTTGTGTCTGACCTATGCGACGCTGGTGAAGGCCGATATTGTTCGAGATCCGGGGAAGATTCCTGCCCCGGAGACGATCCGGATAACATCCGACCTGGAAGACGCACCGGCTTTTCGCATCGCTGCAGAACCGCGAGATACACAAGTTCAATAGCCGTACTAGTGGACTGTGACAGGTAAAAATTGGGGTAGTGGACGAGGCGACGCGTCCTGAAGTGCCATAATCAGGGGGA
>JAGQQS010000849.1 GCA_020426105.1 Planctomycetaceae bacterium | reverse complement strand
GCAGACCCGAAGACGCATTGAACCGGGCTACTGCAAAGTCACTGTCAGATCCGCCAATCAACGTATGGCCCGCAGCTACAATCATCTCCACATTATTCACCGTCTGGACGGTGATCGCCTCCGCTGTCGCGGATGTCGTGAATCCCGCAAAGGCAAACCCGCTCACACCGAACGTTGTATCGATCTCGCCGGCAGGTGTGATCTTGAGAACGCCAATATCATTGTTGCGTGTCCCTGTCACATAGATCGACTGGGTCGCCGAGGCACCGGAGGCAGCACCGAGAACCATGTCTTTCGCGCCGCCGAACTCAAGCAAGGTAGATCGAACAAATCCTCCTGCACCAAAGGTTGTATCCAGCGTGCCGTCCGAGTTGTAACGCGCTATCGCACCATCCTGAAACTCACCCGAGACGCCAGCAACTACAAACTTCCCATCGTCCTGACGCGATATTGCCGTGATCGAATCAGCCCCTCCAGTCAGTGGTGTGAAGTCCGTTACCTGCAATCCCCCATTACCAAAGCTGGTATCCAACGCACCGACTGTCAACAACAACCGGTCTTCCAGCGACTCCCCGATGAGCGCCCCATGATTTGCCTGAGATCGCTTCGCTGTGCGCCGACCGAAAACACAAGCCTCATGTTTGCGGTAATTATTGAGCCAGTTGGTGAGAGAATTTAGCATTCCGGTGAGGTCCTTAATTCTGGTGAACAATCGAAAATTCGCCCGATCTGACAGGTCCCGACGATCGGAACAACATCAGAATCAGACGCTCGTGGGCCGGGAAGTTCAGTCCTAATCAACCGTAAAGAACCTCCGCTGGAACGGCCATCGATGGGGAATCGCGGACTTCCCGTTTTCAGCCGTGGAAATGCTTCGTTCCCATCGGTCTCGTGTGCGGTTCGCGACTTTAACACAGGAAAAGTCCATGTAAACCCCCCAGTGTGATTAATTTGAGCAATGTGAAAAAAACACACATCCAGCACAATCAGTAAGATCGGAGCCGCGGGAACGCCGCGACAACGCCACAGCATGGATATTGAGACCTCGGCAACGAACATGGCGATTTATCAGGTAGACTACTCGCGGACCGCACCGGGACTCGATGTGTGCCCCGACGCGTCAGCGATGGATCATCGACCCGATTATCCGCGGCAAAAAGAGCTTCACGGACACTTTTGAAGTTGCGCTGTTGCGTTAGGGCTGGAAGCGCGAAACACCTCCAGCGCCGGTTATGTCGGTCCTCCGAACCTAAAACCGGCAACTTCAAAACGTACGCTCCGGGTTACTAACTCAGGCGTAAATCAACATTCTGTGAACTGGCGGAACTGGCGGCGTTTGACAAAACTGGAATATGACACAATGCGACTTTTGATCACTGGCGGCGCGGGATTCATTGGCAGCAACCTCGCGGATCAGGCGTTGGATGCCGGCTGGAAAGTTGCCGTTCTGGACGACCTGAGCAGTGGACGACGCGAAAATGTTCCTTCTGCCGCTGAGTTCCATCAGGTCGATATTCAGGACGCTGATGCCGTTGAACAAGCATTCGCAGCTTTTAAACCGACCGCTGTGAGCCATCAGGCCGCGCAGGCCAGTGTCGCAATCAGCGTCCGCGAACCTCAAAAGGACGCATCGATTAACATCATCGGTTCGATCAATGTGATGCAGTCCTGCGTTCGACACAAAGTCGCGCATCTGGTGTTTGCGAGTACTGGCGGCGCAATCTACGGCGAAGTCCCGGACGGGACTCGTGCCTCCATTGCCACGATTCCAATGCCGCTGAGTCCATACGCCTGCAGTAAGTTTGCGGTCGAAAAATATCTGGACTGTTTTCGCCATGAGCATGGACTCAATTTTACCGTATTGCGTTACGCGAACGTCTACGGGCCGCGACAGGATCCGCATGGTGAAGCGGGCGTTGTTGCGATTTTCTGCAATCGGATGCTGGCGAATGAGCCGGTCAGTGTGTTCGCGCGCACGACGGTCGGCGATCCGGGCTGCGTCCGCGACTATGTGTTCATTGCCGATGTCGTCAAAGCGAACATGGCGGCATTACAGGGCCAGATCCCCGATCGTGTTCTGAACGTGGGAACCGGTCGTGAAACCAACACACTGCAACTGGCTGAACATATTCGCACGACACTCGCGAGCAAAAGCGAGATCCGCTATGGCGACCGCCGTGCCGGCGACGTAGAACGTTCTCTCCTGGACGCCGATCGCCTCGCGGAATTGCTGGGCCCCACAGTGACAGTTGACGAAGGTCTGCGAATCACGGCCGAATGGTTCCGCCAACGCGCTGCAAAAGCCTGAAATCAGCGTGCATACTCACTCAACGCGGCTTCCGTAAACTGCACGCTGTAGCCAGCCGCCTGAGGTGGCATGTAGCGACCGTGCTGCATGACGACAGGTTCGCACACATGTTCGTGCAGGTGATCTGAATACTCGGCGACGCGATCTTCCATCGTCGCAGACACGCAGACGTAATCCACAATACTCGCATGCTGCACATATTCACAAAGCCCCACGCCGCCCGCGTGAGGACAGACGGGTATCCCGAATCTTGCTGCCAGCAGCATCACCGCCATCACTTCATTGACACCGCCCAGTCGACAACAGTCGAGCTGACAAACCTGCAAAGCTCCGGACTGCATGAACTGTTTGAACATGATCCGGTTGTGGCACATTTCGCCCGTCGCGATTCGAATCGGCCTGATCGCTT
>JAGQQS010000848.1 GCA_020426105.1 Planctomycetaceae bacterium | reverse complement strand
TGTTGCCGGAAACTTTTCGGGACCCGCTGACACAGCTGACGACATCAACGGGCCGATCAGCACTGACAGTACCGCGAATCTGATTGGTGATGCAGCGACGAGCGGCGGTCTGAGTGACGGTGACAATGCAAATATCGTGGGGATTTCAGGTTCTGGAACCCGCCCGATTGCACAGATTATCGATCCGGTATTAAGGGACAACGGTGGCCCAACGTTGACTCATATGCTGGTCGTTGGAAGTCTGGCAATCGACGCGGGTTCCAGCCTTTTTGATGCTGGCATTTCGAGCGACCAGCGAGGTATCGCGCGGCCGCAAAACACCGCATTTGACATCGGGGCCGTGGAGGTCGAACTGGCAACAATCACCGGGCGAAAATGGCTTGACACGAATGGTGATGGTGCTCGTCTGCCTAAGGCACTGGTCGATTTGGGATTTTTTGCGCAGAGCGGAACGTTTTTCTTCAATGCCTATCGAGGCCAGGAAAAATGGGTGAGAGCAACCAATGCCGACTGGTATTTCATACTTCCCAACGGAGTCATAACGCGATGGGACAACACTCCTGGTCAACTCACGGGAATGGCTGTGGCTCAGTTGCCGACACGATTCTATTTGGACGAATACCTGTTGGTGGAATCTGAAATTGAGCCATTCCTGAACGGCTGGACCATCGAACTTCTGGATAAGGACGACCAGGTAGTGGCCACATCTGAGACTGCTGATATCGATTTGAATCAGGACGGTATGATTGATCCCGAACACGAACGTGGCGTGTATCAATTCACGCTCCTGGTTTCAGGGACATATACTGTTCGTGAGATCAATCAGACCGGGTATTCGCCAAGCGCGGGACCAACATCGATGAGTGCTCAACAGGCGTATGACCTTGATCAATCTTTGAATCTGAATTACACAGGAAATTACCACACCAATTTCGGTGGTCGCGGCGAGAACTGGTTGCGCAAGTCGGATGGATGGATATATATTCTTTCCGACGGATCAGTCTACGATTGGGATCGTAATAGTGGCGGAACTCACGGTCCAGTTACCGGAACTTTGATTGCAAACCTCGATCCGGTATTTTATACCAACCCACAGTTACTGTCCGACGCTGGCAACCCGCAGGTCAGTGTCGCGGCAGGTACAATGGCCACAGGTCCTGACTTCGGTAATTACATGCCGACCATCATCTCCGGGCGAGTCTTCGAAGACACGAATCAGGACGGTATGCGTGATCTGAATGAATCGTACCGCAACGGCCGCATCGTCCAGTTGATTGATCGCGACGGCAATATTGTCCGGGAGGTGCAGTCCGGGAATGTCGAATCAGACGGATCAGTCGGCATTGATCCGAACACGGAAAGCGGCGTCTATGAATTCACAAACGTGGTACCCGGCCGTTATACGGTTCGTCATGTATTAAACACTGCCGAATTTGAGACCGTGCCGTTTAACAATCAATACGCTTCACTAGCGTATCGCCTGAATCAACGGCTCGATCTCAAATTCACCGGAAATTATTTTGAGAGCGACGGGACCAATCAGGAGCGATTCCTGTACTCGGTCTCCCTGAAAGGGTGGGTCTACATTACGAAAGCCGGTGATTTGTATCAATGGAACCCAACCAGCGGCCCGGCTCCGATACCACTATCCGGTACATTAATCGCTCGTCTGGATGCGACATACTACAACGATCCTGCAAAGCTGTATAATGCTCAGCCCACCAGCATCACGCTGACCAGCAGCGGGAGCGAGCAGCTGGACTACAACTTTGGATTCTACGATATCGACGCGGTATTTGGAGATTTCGGGCAGCTTGTCTAGTGCACTGTCAAGCCTGATCAGGCCCGAGTGCTATTGGCAATATTTCAGCAGTCCGAGCGCTACTAATTCTTCATCGACGTTCTCCGGTGTGCCGTCTTTCAGTGTTTTTCCAATTTCAGCCCGCAACAGCGTTGCAAAGACTTTTCGTGCACGACTGATATTCTGACGAACCCACGCTTCATTGATCGATTCTACTGGAAGCACGCCTGAAAGCACTTGACACAATTGCAGCGAATTCAGTTCAGGCGACTCAGCGCGGGCGCGGAGAACGCTGTAGTAACAGGTATGGTTGTCCAGTTGATGTTGTTCGAGGGCTTCCCAGGTACGTCTGAGCAGTTCTAAAACCCAGTCGTGATCAAAATCGACAGTTTCCGGTGCGGCGAGTTCTCGTTTTTCGGTTGTGATCGATGCCTGAATGCGATGCTGCTCTGCTTTTTGTTTTCGAAAATGATCATTCACCAGATTGCTTAAAGTCCGTTTCAGAAAATCTCTGAATCGGCCTTTTTCCGGCGCCACGTTTCGGA
Source organism: Planctomycetaceae bacterium (assembly GCA_020426105.1). Lineage (GTDB taxonomy): Bacteria > Planctomycetota > Planctomycetia > Planctomycetales > Planctomycetaceae > SXXK01. The sequence continues at coordinate 458 of JAGQQS010000848.1, read as the reverse complement.
AATCACCTCTCAGAAATCGCACCGCGAAATCCTGTGCAAGATCTGATGCAATGTGCTCATTGCGAACTGCGCCGAGCAGATAGCGAAACACGGCTCCTGAATAATCGAGCAATAGCTCACGCTGTGCTTTTGTGGTTGCTTCGCTGTTGGCCTGCGTGGCGGCGAAAAGTTGTGACCAGTTCGTATGGATCTGACTGAGTCGACTGTCGGAATTCTGTATGTGGATAGCTGCTCGAAGCATTCAGTTCTCATCGATTCTGGTCTGCGAAAATTCGACGCGCGAAATTTGTCAGGAATTGTACCTGGTCGAGCCCATGATTGCGAACTTTGATATAAAATCAGGGGCCGGTCGCTTCGAATCCTGGAGGTTCATCCTGTTGCACGCGGTGTGGGCGATGTATGATCGTTCTGACATAACCAGCGAAGCAGCGCAGAGAACTCCCGTGGCAGACAACATT
>JAGQQS010000847.1 GCA_020426105.1 Planctomycetaceae bacterium | reverse complement strand
GACCCACGCGTGAAAGCAGCCACTGACTGGATTCACAAGCACTATACGCTTGAGGAAAACCCGAACATGGGGCAGCAGGGCCTGTACTATTACTTTCAGACATTCGCCAAAACGATGGCCGTCATTGGTGAAGATGAATTCGAAGATGCTTCCGGCAGGAAGCATGCGTGGAAGCAGGAACTGACAGAAAAACTGGCGTCACTGCAGGAGAAGAACGGAAGCTGGACGAACCCTGCCGATCGCTGGTATGAAGGTGATCCGAATCTGGTGACCGCGTACTGTCTGATCGCACTGCATTCCTGCCGATAAGTTCTTCAACAGGCGTGCAGGAAACAAAGCGGCAACGTCACAGGCGAACGGTGGCGCACAGGTCCTCGTCAGCGGCAATTTGCTGAAGATGTCGGACCATACTGTCAATAATCTGCTTCGCTTCGACGTCGCTCACTGCTGCGGGATTGTTTTGCAGATTCAGTGAGATTTCTCCCGCATAGAGCGCCATCGAAACTACCAGATTTGTATTCTGGCGAACTGGTGCAATCCCATCGACGCGCTGGATTGTGATGTCACCAGCGACCGCTCGACCGCGCTGAAACGGAAAGCGATTTCCGAACATGCGTTTCAGATCTCCGACATACGCCAGCACCGCCGTGGCAAAATCCTGCTGGAGCCACTGCGACGCCCTGTATCCGTACGGAATGGCCTGCACGATCCTGAGCCCCTGTAACAGGGTCGCGCCTTCGTTGCGACTAATCATGCGTTTTGTGCATTCGCGAATTCTTGCAAGCAGTTCTGGTCCGGAGCAGATCTCCTTTCGCTGATAAATATGAAACAGGTAACTGATCACGTTTGCCGAAGGCATATCGTCATGACGCGGAGTACGAAGGCTGATCGGAACGAGAATTCGAAACGTGTCCGATGGCTGCGCAGCGGAGGTGCGCGAAAACTCCTGCAGCTGTTGCAGATAGACATACATAATCACATCATTCAGGGATGCATCGTGTGCTGCAGTAACTCGCTTAAGACCGCGTACCGTGTCCCGTTCGATGGCCCGTGTATGCACGACATTTGCAACGTCCGTGGCCAGGCATTTCGTCGGCGCTCGTCCCTGAATCCGCACTGCCTTCACACGAAGAAACGCAATGGTATCGCGAAGTTTCTGCATCAGCGGCATTCGCCGATCTTTATCACCCGGAGGTTCGTATTCGCCGCGGCGCTGCAGCAAGTCGGGTTGCAACTGTCGCCGCACCGGCAGCTCTGTCGCCTCAGGATTCGGCCGCAATGCTGCATAAGCGGCAAATGTATCCGCGAGAAAATCCTGAATTCCGATCCCGTCGATGCAGGCATGATGAAACCAGCCGACCAGTACACTATTTTCTGAGGAATAGTCCAGTCGAAACATGGCCCCGGTCTCTCGCGTCAAATCAATAGCACGCGTGGGACATACCGGCGGTTCGTTTGGCGTTGGCCAGGGCCGAACTTCAAAATGAAGTTCAGGTTTCTCTGCGCGATGCCAGAAGGACTTGCGGCCGGAATGCACCACAATGGACTGCAGGAGTGGATGCTGCGTCAATGTTTCTGCGAGAGCACTCCTGAGCGACTCGACATCGACGTTTCCGCGAAGATGTATCGCCATGACGATCACCATGGGATAACCGGGCCGCTCGTCGTCCAGAAAATATCGCTCCAGCGGCGTCAGACGCAGCGGGGCACAGTGGTTTGCCATGTTCTTCCTTTCGAAGAATACCCCTGGCAATTACCAGAAGAGCGTTCACACAGAAGCCGGGAGAGCACTATTCAGTGCTCCCGCGCGGGAGGGCATTCAAATCGCGATGCCTTCCGTTTCCAGTGCGGGTATGTTTGCGGGATCGGAGACGACGATCAACGCTCGCGATCACTATTTTTCGAGTCTTCGCAGATTGGCCGGCATTTCGGCACTAATCATATGGATAGTCTCCAAAACACTTCGGCAAGATTTGCCGGACTGAAATAACCCGGTCGATAGTTCCAGTGCCGCACGAATCTGGATTATCCGACTTCGTACGTTACAACTCCATGACGCTGGGCGCGGCTGATGCGGTCGGTGGCGTACAAGCCGGCGAGGATAAATTCAACACAGGACGCACGCACCGCCGCGTTGTCGGCCGCGTTCACTTCAAAGGCCTTATCCCAGATCGGCGGCACACGTTTGAGCAGCGTTTCGTAGTGTTCGCTCGGCAGCATGTCGCCAACTTCGATCCGGACGCCTTTCGCAAAAATCTGCGCAATCGTTTCCAGCCCGTGCTGTTCAACGTACTCTTCAAAGACCGATTTGATCGCTTCGGCAATCACGGAATCCAGCACCTGACGTTCGGTCATCTGATGACTGCTCATCATATCGACTTCCAGTTTGCCTAAAGACGACGCGTACAGATGTCCGAGGTCGCTGATCCGCGGCACGGCTGGCTTTTCGTTCAGCACACAGCCGCGGCGACGGGCGCTGGCGATCATCGTCTGATAGTTGGCGATACTGAATCGTGCGCTGACACCGGACTGCTGATCAATGTATCTGCTCTTCCGCGCCTGGCGACTGATCTCTTCAATGATCTGTTTCATGAAAAACGGAACGACGACCGGAAATTCGCCATCGAGCGGCAGGTCACATTCCTGCTCCATGATCTGAATCCCCGTGTCCCTTTCAACAGGATAATGTGTCTGGATCAGACTGCCGATACGGTCCTTGAGCTGTGGAATCACCTTCCCGCTGCGATTGTAGGTCGCCGGATTGGCGGAGAATAAAATCATCACATCCAGGTCAAACTGCACGGGATAGCCGCGAATCTGTACGTCACGTTCTTCCAGAATATTAAACAGACCCACCTGGACCAGCTCATCCAGTTCCGGCAACTCGTTCATCGCGAACAGTCCGCGATGCATTCGCGGAATCAAACCAAAGTGCAGGGCCTCTTCGGCCGACATGCTGGTGCCGCCTGCGAGCTTCGCCGGATCAATTTCACCGACGATGTCGGCAAACTTCGTGCCCGGCGCCAGGCGTTCGGCATACCGTTCTTTTCGCGGCCACCAGCGAATGGGAATCTGCTCGGGTGGCATTTCCGCGATACATCGCTTGCCTTCCGAAGTGATCGGTTTGCAGGGATCTTCATGAACCGGACAACCTGGGAGATCGAGATACGGAATGAATTCATCCAGAAATCGCGGCAGCGCGCGCATCATCCGACTTTTACCCTGCCCTTTTTCCCCAAGAAACAGCATGTCGTGACCGGCGAGCAATGCGAGACTGATTTCGGGAATAACCGTGTTCTCGTAGCCCACGATCCCCGGAAACAATTCGCCGCCGCTGGCCAGCATGCTTTGAAAATTTGACCGTATTTCTTCTTTCACATTTCGCGATTGCCAGCCGCTGGCTCTGAGTTCGGCAAGATTAGTCGCGAGTTTGGTTGATGTCATTCGATCTCAATCCAATGAAAGACGGGGGACGCTGCTAAACCTCTCCGGATTGTAGACGTGCCACTGCGGTTCGTCATGCGATTTCTCAGATCGACGTTTTTCGAGCAGGCTGACTTCAGCGTCAAATGCGTTCCACGATCAGTTGGGAAGCGCAGGCGGTTTCACCGATCGTAATCGCCTTTCGAATCGACGACTCGGCAACTTCCGGAGTTTTTGAGAAAATATGAACCAGGGGCGTCCCGCGGCTGACTTGATCCCCGATCCGAGTCAGCATCTCGAGGCCGACGGAATGATCCACCGTATCGCCCATTTTGCGACGACCTCCGCCAAGGGCAATGACCCCAAGGCCCAGAGCTTCCGTATCGATCGACGAAATGACTCCTGCTTCATCTGCAACCAGTTCCGATGCCGGTGCGACTTTGAGCTCGGCGTCCGGGTTGCCCCCCTGGGCCCGCACCATGCGACCCCAGCGTTCATACGCAGCGCCACTGTCCAGCAACTTCGCACAGCGCTGACGCGCGGATTCCGGATCGTTATCGATGCGTGCCGAAACCAGCAGCTCGGCGCACAACTCAAGCGTCAGATGTCGCACGTCGTCCGGACCACCGCCTTTCAGCACAGAGATTGATTCGAGCACCTCGACCGCGTTTCCACACAGACGGCCCAGCGGCTGGTTCATGTCGGTAAGCAACGCCGTGGTACGAACTCCCATCCGATTTCCGGTATCTACAAGTGAGTGGGCCAGCTCCGTTGCAAGTTCGCGGGTCTTCATGAATGCCCCACTCCCGAACTTAACGTCGAGGACCAGGGCGTCCAGACCTTCGGCCAGCTTTTTGCTCATGATGCTGCCTGTGATCAGCGGGATTGATTGGACTGTCGCCGTGACATCACGCAGTGCGTATAGTTTACGATCCGCAGGTGCGAGTTCAGCGGATGCGCCGGTGATGACGCACCCAATGGACTGAGTCAGATGCGTGATCTCATCCAGCGACAGATTTGCGCGAAATCCGGGGATGGATTCCAGCTTATCGAGTGTACCACCAGTCGCGCCCAGACCGCGGCCTGAGAGCATTGGGATCTGCAAGCCACACACGGCCAGCAACGGCGCCAGAATCAGCGACGTCTTGTCACCGATGCCACCGGTAGAATGTTTATCGACGCGGGCAATTCCATCATCCGGCCAGGTTAACTGTGTCCCTGAATGGAGCATTTCCGCGGTCAGCGTTGCGACTTCCCGCGGCGTCATGCCGTTGAGAAAAATGGCCATCGCCATCGCAGACATCTGATAGTCCGGGATCTCCCCCGCGGCAAATCCCCGGATGAAGCATGCAATTTGTTCGTCGGTTAGTTCCTGAGAATCCCGTTTGGCGGCAATCAACGACGCGGGGAGCATGTCTGACCTCAGAAACTCATGACCGGCTTCGAACACCAGAGCTTTGTCGAAATCAAACAATGGGAATGAATCGTAGTGGACAAGGCTACGCGTCCCCGAGATTGCAGCGCTGACCGGGACTCGTCGCCTCGTCCACTACCTCAAATTCTTTTTTTGAGGCTTGACTGACCACTAGGGCGTGCTGCGGAGCGATTCGGATGGCATCGTCGGATAAACGGACACTGGAGGCAAGTCCGGCTGGCGATGTAAACGCCGAGCGGATTCACGCGCAACTGGCAGCGGTTGGCCACCAGTATAGGACGATGATGCGGCCGGCGCCGGCATCGCACGATTCTGTGATACGAGTGAGAATGGACTTTGAGTCATGCCCTGCCCGTTATCAGGCATCGCAGGCACGTACGTTTCGGAGGCCATTGCATTTGAATAATGCACCGGCGGAACGGCGGGCATCTGCTGAGCCGCGCGAACACTTCCGTAACGGCCTCCTGGTGACCCGGCCGGCAGCGGCTGTGTGTTTGAGACCAACGCCCGGGAGAAAGATCCGTTTGTCGGAGGGGTAAATGCAGCGGATGGCATCCGGGAACTTCCCGGCGTGCCGTATCGCGCCCCGGTCTGCAACGTTGAATGGGAACGCGCTGCGGATCCGAACATCAGCTGTGAATTTGGCCCGGTCATATTTGGATGGAATGCTGACTGCCCCGGCGCCGGAAAAGGCGGCGCGGGCAGTGGCGGCAGGTTCGAGGGAACGTCGGGAACAGGTGTCGCAGGTGATGAGTGCGGATTCGACATCGATGGATTCCCTGTTGCCGGTGTCCCCGCAGAAGAGCCACCGGAATTATTTGCCGGCGAAGTATTCGGATAAACGCTGATCGGAGACTGCGAGAACCCGTACTCTGGCGAAACAAACGGCTGCTGGTACGGTACCATTCCGTACGGCGGCTGCACCGCGTTTTGCGGCGCGTAGACCGCCTGCTGCATTGGAAAGTTTTCGTGACCGTAGGCATCCTGCGAGAAGTCACAACCCATGCCAGTGCATTCCGGCACCGCCGGGAAGCGGCTCCAGCATGTTCGATTGAAACCCCAATTGGGCGAAAAAGCCGCCGACATGTGTGGTCGCGTTGGCTGTTCGTGCGCGCGGTCACCAGCCTGGAGTGTCGCTGACCCCAACAAGACGATTGAGCTTTTTACGGCAAGACTGAAAAACAAGCGTGGCCATCTACTCGCGTCCATGATTATCTTTCCGGATGTCATCCGTGAACACAAAATCCACAATAATTAAAAGCACGAGTGCTCCGTCAAAATAAGAATCTGGGGTAGTGGACGAGGCGACGAGTCCCGGTCAGACCTGCAATTGCAGGGACTCGTGGCCTCGTCCACTACGAATCATCCCCTTCTTTGACATCGACAAAGTACTCGTCAACGCATCGCAGCGAATGCATCAACGCCCCGGACGGTACGTGTTCCCGATACCCCCGAACTGCGACGGATGTCCCGAGACTCCCCCGAAGGCCGATGGTACACTGCCGAAACCACCGCCTGTGGTTCCGATTCCCCCAAAGTTCGACTGAGCACCGAACTGGCTGCCCCCGGCAAAACCACCAGCGCCCAGGCCGCTGCTGCCCTGATTGAAGCCGCCACCTCCAAAGCCACCGCCTCCACCAAAGCCACCGCCTCCTCCACCGAAACCACCGCCACCTCCGCCAAAACTGCCACTACCTCCGCCAAAACCACCACCACCACCGCCATAGCCGATATATCCGCCGGAGAAGTGGCTTGTACCGAAGGAGTTAAAAATCACCGGGTGTCCGGTGACTCCCAACTGTGAGTATCCATAGTTTGCAGAGTTCATTTGCATGTTCGAGCCCTGCATCTGCTGACTTTGCAGACTCTGCAACCCCTGTCCGAGCTGTTGATTCTGCTGGGCAAATTGCTGCTGGGGGCGCACCAGTCCGAAATAATTCATTCCCACACCGCTGCTTCCACCTCGCAGCAGATTGAGATACGGACTAAATGTCGGTGAACTTCCCGGCTGACTGCCGCCGAACTGGGCGTACGCACTGGAGGCCCCGCTGCAGACGACGGATACGATCATCGCGAGCCTGAGCCAATACAACTTTGACATATCGGTCATCCTTCTAGAAGCTCTGACTCGTCGTCTTGCCCTGCAGGGAACGAACCATACCGTTGCCCAGGATTGTAAACCCGAACAGGCGTTCGAACGGAGCAGTCAGTTTTCCAAGTTTCGTATCAAACACAATCAATGGAGACGCTTTCACATAGATCCGATCACCCGGGAGGACCTGATAGTTTGTTCCGGTCTGAGCACCCTGAGCGATCGCATTCCAGTCTACCGTCAGAACCTGATCCGGGCTGCCATGATTTGGCGACGGTCGCGCGATCCAGATTGAACCCTTTGATGCGACAGCCGGTAACCCGTTGATGCCGGCGATGGCATCCAGAATCGTTTCATTACCGGTCGCCGGAATGCGGTACACCTGCTCCCCTGCACCGCCGCCATCCGTAATCACGTAATAGACTTTGCTGTTATAGGCCAGCACGTCAAGCGAAACTTCGGGACGATAAATATATTGGCTGAGATGCTGTTCAACCTGCACTTTCGCCTGCTGCAGTGTGAGTCCTGTGACATAGACACCGCCGTAGATCCCAAGTCCCACTGTTCCGTCGGGCCTGACCAGATGCGGGCCGGCAATGAACTGTTTATTCTGCGGGGCAGGGAGTGTCACCAGAACCTGTGGATTGGTCAGCACATGGCGCAGGTGTGTATCGACACGTTCCTGGATGACAGCCAGCGGCAGGTCGGCCACCAGAACTTTGCCATATTCAGGGCCCAGATTCAGATAGCCATCGGACCCGATCGTATACAGACCGTTGATCGTCTTGAACTGAGCGGATACTGACTCTTCGACCTGACTCAGCGGGATCGTGCGGTTCACCTGCACCAGCAGTGCCTCCCCGACATGCACCGGAGCCGTTGCCGGTCGAATATTGTTGACCGTTTCGATCAGCAATACGTCCGGTGGCTCAATCACGTATTCCGGCAAGGATACTTTCCGCAGCTCGCGAGGCGCATCGTTCTGTCCTGCCAGAGCGCACATGCCTGCATTGCAAGGCTGGCCATGCATCCCGGAACTCTGACACATCGCGTCAGATGTCGCCACAGAAACACAGCCGCTCAGGCTGAATGCTGTCAGGCAAACTACAGCCGGTGCAATCAGTGTCCGTAACGATACCGAGCACACCTGATGTGCTGATCGCATAATTCCCTCCGTGGTGTCTCACCAGATTCTGTCATCAGGCAATGCGTCCATCCATGGACTACTTCACCGTACTGGATTTCAGTACGAGAAGCGGAGTGCCCGACGATCCCGGCCCTTGGGGTCCGCAGCCGCTCTCCGGGGACTCCCGAACTCTTCATCGGAACGCGACTGATTGGCTCCCTCATATTTCTGATGTATCGATCGTGCGTTGTCGCACTTCGCTGACGGTGATGCCGAGCGTATCGATTGGTCCGTTTGTACGTTCTGGTCCGCGTATTCCGCCGCAGAATTCCTGCAATTCAACCTCAAGGCTGATCGGCAGATTCTGCCTGAACCATGGCTTGATTCCGGATGGAACGACTGTACCAGCCAGAAATATTCCCGAGCCAGAAATGTTCCCGACAAACGCCCCGGAAACAGCCGATTGGCATGCTTTTGGGTCCGATATTCGCGTGCCATACCCAAAGTTTTGCACTCGAATCCCCCCGGTTTTGGGGGAATTACATCCTACGGTCGAGAGAGTCCGGGTCTCCGGCGCTGACACCGCTTGAAAGACAGCCGGAGTTATCACAGAATGCGAATTTGCAGAGATTCGCCGCTCCCTCGGCGTGAGCGTGATTTCGACCGAACTCCGAAATCGAGCGACGAGCGAGCATTTTGCACCACGGCGCAACTCATCCGAATCACAAACTCAGGAATAACAACCCGTGTCGACGATTGAAAAAGCTGAGCGGCTGAAAAAAGAATTGACGGACAAATGGGTCGTTGTTGCCGCAGGAGCCCCGGAACTAAAGCGTTTCGCGAACCTGACCGGGAAAGTTAAGACGGTCAATATGAACTGCCGCGCACTGGTGGAATTCGATGGGCCGGTCGATATCGGATGGTACGACATCGACACCAGCTATCTGACCGTTGTCGATGCTCCGCAGCCGAAGAAACCTGCAGCGCATGCAGAAAAGTCGGCAGCCAAGGCGAGTCCGACTGCGTCAGCTGCCAAACCTGCTGCGACTGGGGGCGGTTCGCCGCTCGACAAAATCCGCGCCGCGGGCACGAAGCCAGCCGCAGCCCCTGCAGGGGGTGGCTCTCCACTCGACAAGATCCGCGCCGCCAGTGCCAAACCGGCGGCCGCACCCGCGACCGGTGGTGGTTCCCCGCTTGACAAAATTCGAGCTGCGGCCGCAAAGCCGGCTGCGGCCGCGATGCCTGCCGCTGCTGAACCCACAACTCCTGAAGCTCCTGCAGCCCCGGCAGAAAAGCCCGCAGCTGCCGCGCCAAAAGCGTCAACTCCCGTAACCGGTTCACCTCTGGATCGCATCCGCGCCATGGGTGCGGCAAAAAAAGAGTAAGACGACGACGCCCCCTTAATTCGGGCATGGCAATTTCGATCGTTGCAGAAAGTACGCCGCGCGAGCACTGGTCCGCTATGTATCGGAGCTGAATTTCAAGATGCGAATTGCCTGGTTCGAATGTGCCACCGGAATCAGTGGCGATATGACGCTCGCCGCATTGATCGATGCGGGTGCTGATGTGAACATCATCCGTAAAGCCATTGCCTCACTGAAACTTCCCGGAGTTGTGCTGCGCGTGGAAACTGTCATCAAGGGTGGATTCAGATCGCTGCATGTGCTTGTCGATCATCCCGAACAACATGCCCACCGCCATTTCACGGACATACGCCGCATTGTTGAGCAGGCTGTGGACCTGACGACTCGACAGAAACAACTGGCCCTGCAGATATTTTTGGTCGTGGCCGAGGCTGAGGCTCGCGTGCATGGCTCAACCGTCGAAAAGATTCACTTCCACGAAGTCGGGGCGATTGATTCGATCGTGGACATTGTGGGAGTGGCAGTGGCTTTTGATCTGCTGGGAATCGAGCGAGTCGTGTGTAATGCGATTCCACCGGGCCGTGGGTTCGTCAGGATCGATCATGGCATCTGCCCCATCCCCGCTCCCGGCACCGCGGAAATCCTCAAAGGAATTCCCCTGGCCGATATTCCGATCGAATCAGAACTGACCACGCCCACAGGAGCCGCCATCGCAAAATCTCTGGCGGACAGCTTCGGCCCGATGCCTGCCATGACAATCGAATCCATCGGCTGTGGCTGCGGAACAAAAACATTTCCCGAGCGTGCGAATGTCCTGCGGCTTTTCATCGGTGCGGCCGCAGTCACCGCCAACACCGAACACGTCGTGATGCTGGAGACGAATCTGGACGACGTCTCCGGCGAAATTATTGGTCACGTCCGCGAACGACTCCAATCGCTCGGTGCGCTCGATGTCTTCGTCACGCCGATCCAGATGAAAAAAAACCGTCCAGGTGTCCTGCTCAGCGTCCTCTGTCGCCCGGAGAATGTCGGCCGCTGCGAAGAAGTTGTCTTTTCCGAAACGGGCACGCTCGGTATCCGTCGCCTGCAGATTCAACGTGCCGTCCAGCAACGTGACACCATGGAAGTCACCACTCCCTGGGGAAAAGTCACCGGCAAACGTGCCTGGCGAACCGGTCTGCAACCCACATTCTCGCCCGAATTCGAAGATTGCGCGCGCCTCGCTCGAGACAAGGGTGTGAGTTTGCGGGATATCTATCGCGCCGCCGAAGCAGCGTTTACGTCAACATCTGAACACTCAAGTGGCGACCTCAACACGAAACGCGATCC
>JAGQQS010000047.1 GCA_020426105.1 Planctomycetaceae bacterium | reverse complement strand
TATCCTTATCCACAGGTGCCGATGGGATGGCGTGAAGTGTCTCTGGAATGGGACGACGGCTACTGGCAGCTGAACTTCAACAAAGAAAAAGACAAGTGGTACTGGATCATGCATCCCAAAAACTGGTAACCGGGTGACAGGAATTCAGATCAAAGTTCTCGACAAATCCGGACTGCTGACGACACTGCTCTTGAGGTTTAACCTTCAGAGCAGTGTTTTTTTGCATTCATTGATTTTCCCGGAATCTGCTCGTGCGGGTTTCTCAGACCAGCGGGTCCAGCCCGGTTCGATTGCAGAACTTTAACAGGTCGCATGAGGTACATTGGGGGCGGCGCGCGATGCAGATCTGACGTCCATGGTGGATCAGCCGGTGCGAAAAGTTGATCCATTCCGATTTTGGTACGATCTCCATCAGATCTCGTTCGATGATTTCGGGATTCTGCGATTTCGTCAGCCCCAGGAGGTTGGTAATTCTTCGTACGTGGGTGTCCACTACGATACCGGAAGGAATGCCGAACCATGTTCCCAGCACCACGCTGGCCGTCTTTCGGCCCACGCCCGGCAAAGTCACCAGTTGCTCAAGATCCTGCGGAATTTCACCGTCGAAACGATCGACCAGCCCTTGCGCCATACCGCGAATATTCGCGGCCTTATTCCGAAAGAATCCCAGCGGGCGTACGATGCGTTCGACGTCTTCCTGCGAGCTGTTGGCTAATGCGGCAGGATCGGGAAACTTGCGGAATAGTTCAGGCGTGGACTGGTTCACTCGTTCGTCAGTGCACTGTGCGGACAGAATCGTCGCCACAAGCAACTGAAATGCGGATTTGTGGTGCAGGGCACATTCCGCTTCCGGGTAAAGCTTTTTAAGGACTCGAATGACGGATTTTACCCGCTGTTTTTTTTCAGACAGCAGCAAATCCGAATCATCGTCAGTCCTGTTCGCTGATTGTTTTCCTGCCACAGTGCTTTGCATCCAGTGTTGGGTTGGTATACGGTTAAGGCAGCCGGAGTTTATCGATCTTATTCATCAACAGGAAACCGACCACGATACCAAATGGCCGATTGCAACTTTGATGACCCGCGGATTGATGAAGGAATTGCGTTGTTCAACGCGGGCGAGTTTTTCGCCTGCCATGACGTCCTGGAAGATTTCTGGGGGGAACTGACGTGTCCTGAGAAATCAATGTTTCAGGGGCTGATTCAGGCTGCCGTTGCCTTACACCATTTTGAAGAGGGCAATCTGGGCGGGGCGCGGCGGATGGTTTGTTCGAGCCGAGCTTATCTCAGTTCGTTTGAGCCGAGCTGCGGAAATATCGACGTTGCACGTTTGCTCGGTGACCTGCACATATGTTTTGAGGAACTGCTGAAAGATCACGACACGTATCCGCATCACCTGCAGCTTGACTTAAAGAAGCTGCCGAAGATTTATCGGACGGGCAGGTGACGCAGGGGAGCAGCGTCAGCGAAAAACACCCAAACACTAATTTCGCGACATTTTTCGTTGATGCATTGCGCTTCGCTGAACGCACCCTGCGATGAGCTCGAAAGGCACTATAGATTTGGCTTTCGTTTTTCGGCTTCACTGCGTTTGCCGAGCAGATCCCAGACGCGTTCATTGACGACGAAACCAAATCCCAGGTCCAGTTCGGCCTGTGCGCGTCGCGCCCAGGGCGTGCCGGGGTGATTGACGATAACCATTCGCATGCGTTCAATTGAACGGGCTTCTTCCGACTTCACCATTTCCCGGTATTCATCCCGCGACAGTTTAATGCCAAATGCGGCTTTGAGACGGCTGAACTGCACTTCGTCCGGATCGATAGTTTGGTTGTTCCACCAGACAATCCATTCGTTGGCTTTTGGAATTTTCGGTGCGGGCATGTGATTGGCGTGTTTATCCATCGTTAACAGATACTGATACAAGCGCAGACGAAAGATATACAGCTGGGCCAGCGCGAGATCATAATCGGCCCGCCAGCGCTGAGTGGCTTCGGCGGCACGAAGTGGTTTGATCTCTTCGAGCATCCCCAGCGCCTGTTCCACAAGCTGCATGGCACGGGCTGCCTTCACGATCTGCGAAGCGGCTTTTGAGCGAAACCCCTGTGCGCTGAGCGGGAAATGTTCGTTTTCAATGTTGAGTTCGGGGTCGTGTGTTGGAAACAGGAGCTTGTCGTCATTGGGATTCAGCGTCGAAATGACGCGCCAGATCGTTTCACGAAACACACTGGCGGAGCGATCGTGGATATATTCCGGCCGAGAAACAAGATTGGGTTGATATTCCCGCATTGCCAGAAAATCGTATTTTCGGCGATCGTTCGCGCCTTCGCCGATGAGCGAATTTTCTTCGCCCGGAAGGACAAAGAAAATGCCGCCCGATTCCCGAGCCATCCGAACCTGTTCGTAAGGCCCAAAGCCGGAAGACTGCGTGTCCCAACGCGAACGCAGTCCGTTCCACTGCAGGCATTCCGGGAAAGGAGTTTCCGGGCCACGTCGGATACGAATCCAGAATTCTTCCTGGGTCGGCTCGTCGATCCAGCGCTGGTGGGCGTATGGAAAGCCAAACATACTTTCGCGCCCCAGAAAATAAAGTGGAGCCTTTGCGGCACGGCTTTCCGAAATGGCATGCTCGACAAGATCACCGTCGTCTCCGGACTCATCGGAAACCACGATCACGGCGAGTTTCCGTTTGCCGCGAATCGCCGTCTGTTTGTACTTGTTGATGATCGTCGCAATCGACTGACACATGTTTTCCTGACCTGACGGGTCGATGGGAACTTTGTCGATGGCCGCTTTGATCATATCCAGATCGGCCGTCGGACGTGGCGTATGTTCATGTATCCCCTGACCATAGCTCGCGACGACGGTCAGCAATTGTTCACTCCCCTTTCGCAGTTCGGCATCCTGGGTGGAGGCGACTTTGAGTTCATCCAGCACCCGGAGGTAGTTCTCGCGGATTTCCCTGCGATCATCGGCCAGGCTCTCAGATTCGTCGAACAACCAGACGACCGTGACTTTCTGCTGGCGCATCATGCGAATGAGCTCCTGAGTAATCACGCCCATGGCAGTACCGTAGCCTTCGACCATGGAGCCCACTTCGCCAACAATGTCACCTTCCCCCAGTTCCTGTCCCAGCATTTCATCGGGAGGCAGAGCAACATCGGTCATCACGGGGCGAATATCGACCTCATTCATCACCGCTGCCTTCTGCACATCGACGGGAACGGCAGCTGGTTGTGCGACAGCTCCGATGACGGTCGACAACGTTCCACCGGCCAGGACGTTCAGTGTTTCTGCCGGAGTTGTATCCAGTTCAACATCGCGCGTGATCTCTTCCTGCGGTACTTCCTGAGTAAAGATGGTTTCGAGCTGCATCTCCGTCGCAAACGCGGGCAATGAGCGATGGATGCAGTACAGCACTGCCAGAATCGACATGTTGACCAGAATCGAGACACCGATCGAAGGCACGTTCCTGAAAAATGTCTTCATTGATACTTCCCGGCACAAACTGGTACGACCATCGCCGTCTTTTCAGATGCGGTCCCGTGACCACCCGGATGGTGTGTGGAAACAAAAGCATCAAAGCTTATTGAGCCTGTCGTCACTCCGGATTTCGATACTGGCAGACCACCTGAACATCATCGATTTAATCGATACAACCGGATTAATCGTTACAACCGGACCGCAGATCTCAGCCCCCCCTGACAAAACCTGATGGAGCCGCGACGTTCTTCAGGAGTTCCAACGTCTGGTATTCTACCTTTTCCCGCAATTTCGACCTTAAGGTTTCAACGAGAAACTAACAGCCGTTTGAGCTCCCCACATTGAAAGATAGTGCTGATTGCATCCGGAAATGTTCAGTGGCCGCGGAGATTCGGGTCACGAAACTCGGTGGATCGACGACACGTCAGGCGTGGAATTTAAAGCGAACTTTCCCGAACGTGACACTGTACAGGCATCGGCCCCCTGGTTTCAAAGGAACTCTTCATAAACTTTAAGGAAACACGTTTGGGGGAGCCGCGCGGGCTTTGAGAGGCGGAATTGGCCGGAATAGAGTTTGGGATGCAATTCGGCACGCAGCAGGATTTCCGTTGTTCCGATACGAGAGGTGCTGTTATCGTTTATTTTGAGTTTCCAGCGACCGGGTGAACAACGATGTTGACTGCGACCATACCGAAAAACATGGAAAACAAGGCACAATCAATTCGCGCAGGCCAGACCGCCGTACTTAACGTTCAGCCAGCAAAAGTGAAGGCGTCACGTCAGGGTGTGATTTGTATGTGGCACGGCCTTGGCGTCAGCGGTTGGCTGAAGATCCTCAGCTATAAGCCGAAGTTCACGCTCCCGTACGCGTTCCGCTGGGGATCAATTTCTGCATTGAGCGTCCTGACGTCCGCGGAAAATCTGCTGGAGTCGGCGATCTACGGCCGTCAGGTGGCGCGGACGAAGATTGAACACCCGCCCATCTTTATTCTGGGCCATTGGCGAAGCGGCACTACGTTGCTGCACAATCTGATGACGATGGACCCGGAGATGACGTATGCCAACCTTTATCAGTGCATGTACCCAGGAAATTTCCTGCTGACGGAGGGAATTGTTCCGAAGCTGACGAAGTTTCTGATTCCGAAGACCCGTCCGATGGACAATATGGCCACAACCTGGCACACACCGCAGGAAGACGAAATCGCGCTGGCGATGGACTGTGGATTGTCGCCGTACCTGATGCTCGCGTTTCCGATGCGTCAGGACATCTACGGTCGCTTCTATGATCCTCGGGATATGACCGACGATGAAAGAAACGTCTGGAAAGCATCGCTGATGCGTCTGATTCAGAAGTTGACGATCAGAAAGAACCGCCCCGTGGTGCTGAAGTCGCCCAGCCACACCTATCGCGTCGCCACACTGCTGGAAATGTTCCCCGATGCAAAATTCGTCTATATCTATCGGGATCCGTACGCCGTTTACAATTCGTCCATGCATCTGCGACAGACGATGTTTGCAGAGAATTCGCTGTTCCCGAACAAGACTGAGGGCAGCGAGGACGAAATGGTGATGATGTACGAAAAATGCATCCGAACGTACGAAGCGACTAAATCCCTGATTCCCGCCGGGAATCTGCACGAAATCCGATTTGAAGACCTCGAAATGAACCCGCTTGGAGAAGTCGCTCGGACTTACAAAGCACTGGGATTAACCAGCTGGTCAAAGGTGGAACCGCTGATCCGGGCCGAAGTGCCGGAATTGACAGCGTACAAGAAGAATTCTTTCCGTATGGATCGCGCCAAAATGCATAAGATCTACGGGCGGATCAAATGGATTTTTGATCAATACGGTTATTCAAGTCGGCTTGAAGAATCTGAAGTTCCGGTATCCTGAAAACTTGTGGGACGATTCCGCAGAAGCAGACAGAAACCGCATGACATCAGCACCAAACCTGCTATGAATCGCAGGTATGAAAATTACGGTATTGCTGTTTGCGGCTGCCCGCGAAATTGCGGGGGCGGAATCGGTTGAGCTGGATCTCCCGTTGGAGGCCTCAGTGGCCGACGCACGCGCTGCGCTACTCCTCTCGCTTCCCGGGCTGGCCCTGCGGACAAACGCTTTGCTCTGGGCCGTCAACAATGAATATGCCGCGGACGATCGGATCCTGCACAGCACCGACGTCGTCGCCTGTTTTCCACCTGTGAGTGGAGGCTGATCATGATTGAGTTAACTCAACAGCCGATCGATTATTCAGCACTTACCGAATCCGTCCGCAGTCATCAGGCTGGTGCCGTCGTGCTGTTTCTGGGCACGGTCCGCGAATTCACCGGCGAAGCGCATACGGCATGGCTGGAATACGAAGCGTATCCGGAGATGGCTGTCGCCGCTCTGCAACGGCTTGAAGGCGAAGTACGCCGACGATTCACGGTGACCGAGGCCGCAATTTCACATCGGTATGGCAGGCTCGAACTGGGAGAGATCGCCGTGGCCGTGGCTGTCAGTTCGCCACATCGGTCGCAGGCCTTCGATGCGGGCCGATGGTTGATCGATACCTTGAAGGAATGTGTACCGATCTGGAAGAAAGAACATTACACTGACGGTGCGACGGAATGGCTGCACCCGGAAGCCACTCCAGGTTGTTCACAGGACCCCGATTCGGAAACAACTCGAGAGGAGCGATCGCCATGAACTGCGAGTTGCCACCGCCGCGCCTGATCGATCGCTTTGGGCGTCTGCACAACAATCTCCGAATCAGTGTAACGGATCGCTGTAATATCCGCTGCTTCTATTGCATGCCGGCGGACAACATCGAGTTTATGCCAAAAGCGCATTTACTGACGTTCGAGGAGATCGAGCGCATTGTGCGCGTCAGCACAACGCTCGGAATCGATCGCGTTCGACTGACCGGCGGAGAGCCTCTGGTCCGCCGCGACCTGCATGAACTTGTGCGACTCCTTGCAGCGGTGCCCGGAATTCGCGATATTGGTTTGACAACAAATGGTATTCTGCTTGAG
The DNA here is from genome assembly GCA_020426105.1 of Planctomycetaceae bacterium. Lineage (GTDB taxonomy): Bacteria > Planctomycetota > Planctomycetia > Planctomycetales > Planctomycetaceae > SXXK01. The sequence continues at coordinate 2,361 of JAGQQS010000047.1, read as the reverse complement.
GAACAGGCGCCACTGCTCAAAGACGCGGGCCTGCAACGACTCAATGTCAGTCTGGATGCGCTGGACCCGGAAATTTTTAAGGCAGTGACGCGCCGCGATGGGTTTGAACGTGTTCTGGCTGGAATCGAAGCGGCACGACGCTGCGGCTTCTCTCCCATCAAGCTCAACGCGGTCTCCGTCCGTGGGCTCACTGAAGATCAAATCGTACCTTTTGGTCATCTGGCCCGGGAAACCGCAACTGTTGTCCGATTCATCGAATTTATGCCGCTCGACGCCGACGGTCAGTGGCAGCGCGATAAAGTCCTGTTTGCGCACGAAATTATTGCCATCCTGGAATCAGAATTCGGCCCGCTTCTGCCTGTCGCCCGAAAAACGAGTGAGCCGCTTGCAGGCGATCTCTTGCCGGTCATCGGCGGCATTTCCACTCAGGCACCTGCCCAGGACTACGAATTCGCGGACGGGCGCGGTCGCATCGGACTCATTGCCAGCGTGAGTCAGCCGTTTTGTGCCAGCTGCAATCGCTTCCGGCTGACTGCCGACGGCAAGTTCCGCAATTGCCTGTTTAGCCACGAAGAGACGGATGTGAAAACAACGATCCGATCCGGCGGCACGGACGAGACCATTGCACAATTAATGCTCGACTGCATTGCCGCCAAGAACGAAGGCCACGAAATCAATACGGCCAATTTTGTTCAGCCGGATCGTCCAATGCACTCAATCGGCGGCTGAGTCCCGCGACTCGATTGCCAAATGCCGCAGAGTTCCGACAATACGCCCGCTGACAGAGGGACAGGCGTTCGCTGAGTCGCAAGGCTTAGAGGAAAGTCCGGGCTCCACAGGACACGATGGTGGGTAACGCCCACCGTCCGTGAGGATCGGGCAAGTGCAACAGAAAGTAAACCGCCGAACGTCGAAGTTACTCCTCGGAGTTCGCTTCGAGAAGGCTGCGACGTGGTAAGGGTGAAACGGTGCGGTAGGTGACTCGATCGGCTGGGTAAACCCCATCCGGTGCAAGACCAAACAGGGAGGAGAGGCTGTTCGTCTCGTTTGACTTCCGGGTAGGTCGCTTGAGGCAACGGGCAACCGTTGTCCCAGATAAATGGCAGCCATCGTCAACATGAATATGCCCAAGTGGCGCGTGTTGGCGGTACAGAACCCGGCTTACAAGCCCACTCACGCCTCTTTTTGCGGGTCGCCCCTCGCCAGACTCGCCGCTGACTGGCAAGATACTGCGACAGCATTCATCCTTGTCGTTCCACCAGCCGAAGGTGTGTCATGAACGCCCCAGTCGCCGTCGTACTTGCCGCCGGAAAGGGGACTCGCATGAAGAGCGAACTACCCAAAGTGCTCTTTCCCGTTTGCGGACGTCCCATGATCCACTTTGTGCTCGACGCTCTGCAGCGTGCCGGTGTTGCTCGAATCATTGTGGTGGTTGGTTATCGTGCCGACGCAGTCCGGGCTGAGTTGGCCGGCCGAACCAATGTCGAATTTGTGGACCAGACTGAACAACTGGGAACGGGGCATGCGGTACAGATGGCTCGCCCCGCGCTGGAGGGCCATACTGGTCCGGTCTTCGTTGTCGCTGGCGATTCCCCGCTGCTCCAGGATGCCAGCCTCAAAAAGCTGTTGACGCACAATACAGAACATCCGCACTCGGCCTTGTTGGGCACGCTGCTGAAGGACGATCCGACCGGACTGGGACGGATCGTGCGTGATTCGGCGGGCAAGTTCACTGCGATTCGTGAACACAAAGACGCCTCCGAAGAGGAGCGTCAGATCCGCGAAGTGAACATGAGCACCTATTTGTTCGACGGCCCAGAATTGTTGAAAGCACTCGACCAGCTCGGTAACAACAACGCGCAAGGCGAGTACTATATCACGGACGTGCCGGCCATCATGTTGGCGGCTGGTTTGACCGTGGATGCGCTTCCCGTACTGGCTGAATGCGAGTCGTTGAGCATTAACACGCTTGACGAGTTAGGGTTGGTCGAAGCAAAAATGGCCGCCTTGGGATATCCGCTGAACGCTTAATTAGACTTGTCTCGAGCGGGCTGGACGGACCAGCTCGTTAAATCCTCTATTTCCCCGCCGCGACAACCGTCGTTCCTCCAAAGTTGGAGCCACCGAGCCCGTGCGTGAACTGAAGATCTTCAGTGGTCGAGCCAATCCCGAACTTGCTCGGGAGATTTGTGGCTTCTTGCATTTGGCCCCCGCCAATATCACGTTGGGAAAATTCCCGGACGGTGAGAACTATTGCAAGATCGACGAGGATGTACGCGGTCGCGATGTGTTCCTCATTCAACCGACCTGCCCGCCCGTAAATGACAACTTGATGGAACTGTTGATCATGATCGACAGTTG
>JAGQQS010000846.1 GCA_020426105.1 Planctomycetaceae bacterium | reverse complement strand
CCTTGTCGGACGCGAATAATGTTGTCAGACAGAATCGCCTGATTGATCTCTGCCTGGTCGCTTTCGCCGTCACACTGAAACTGAGCCCGCTCGCGAACGTGTGGTGCGGAATCCGCGGCAGCAACGAGTACGGAAGCCGCTGATGGAGTCACAGGCGGAAGGTTCAATTTATCCTCGAATCCCGCCACCGGAAGGCACGCCCGAGCGACCAACACAAAAAACGCCGAAATCTTTAACAGCTGCTGGATACTCACGTGTGGCGAAATCATTGTCATCTCCAGACTCAATACCTCGAAACATTCAAGTAGAATAGGGCGTAGTATCAATTCCCAGGTTGATCAACGGTCTGTTCGGGGATCATAGCGATCCGATGTTGTCGCGGCAGCGACGCCACCAAAGTTAAAGATGTGGCAGGGGTAAGGGTACTTCCTCGTAACTGTTGAAGCCACCATGGCAAATGCTTCGCAGCGGTGGGGTGTAGTCGCGAAAGATTGTCAACATGGAAGGGCGCGGCTCCTGCCGAGCCATTGTAACGTGGAGGTTCACGGCTCAGCTGGAACTTCGCCCTCCCGGAATTTGACACATGGACGAACTATCGAAATCCGCGACTGCACCCGCAGCGGTGGGTGACGTGGCAACGCCTTGCCGACCGTAAGCCCGCAGGGTATATTCCCGTCCCCCGTAATGGACAGTCCTGGCGGATTGACGCAATGGACCTGGGTGTGATGCATACAGGGTGTGGTTGAACCGTATCAGAGTCTGCGATCGGGTGGCTCCCAGACCTTTCATCTTTGATACAGCAGTGGAGACATCCGCATGGCCTTGATCCGAGTCAGGAGTTGGTTACTTCAGCTGATCCATCGAACCCGCCCTGCACCAGCGCAGTCCAGGCGCAGACTTGCACGCGGATCTGTACAGCAACTGGAAGATCGTGTGCTGTTAGCCGCGCCGGTTCAGCAGACACTCATCGACTTCGAAGATCTCAGCTCGTTCGGCAGCATCGCAAATCTTCAACAGTCGAATCAATCGTACTGGACTGGTGCCTACGGCGTGACGGGGGCATTTTCCGTCGTCGGCAGCGAATCGACTCAGTCTTATACAGGATCAACAGCGGCATCGTTCGGCACGTCAGAGGGCAAACTTGCGCGAAGTGACGGACAGCCTTTTTCTTTGAAGTCACTGGATGTCTCGACCCGGGTTGCCGACCAGGACAACGCATCGTTGATTTTTTACGGAACAAAGGCTGACGGGACGCGACTGACTCAGGGCGCCGTTGCCGACGGACTCACAGCACGGCGTCAGGATTTCGTCGGTTTCGACGACCTGATCTCTGTTGAGTGGTCGTTGAATTCAGGCAGTTCCGGAGTGCAGTTGGACAACATTTTGGTGACATCTGCCGCCACTTCTGTAAGTAATCCCGCTCCCATTATTTCTGCTCAGGTCTTCTCGCTGAACGAAAACCCGGTCAGCGGGACGGTTGTCGGGCAGGTGGGTGCGACGGGCGCCACCACGTTTCAAATTGTTGCGGGCAATTCATCAGACGCGTTCATCATTAGTCCAGCGGGGGCGCTGACTGTCGCGAATGCGGCAGCAATTGACTTCGAGTATCGCACTCAGTTTCAACTGGTTGTCAAAGCGATAAGGTCGCCGTCTTATATTTACAACGCCTGGGATGCAGCCGTTATCACGGTGAATGTTAGGGATGTTCTGAATGACAGGACAATTCTGACTCCGGTTGTCGATGGCCAGCGCAATGCATCAGCTGTGATTACGGACGGTGAAATCATCACCGTTTTCGGGGCGACAGTCGGATTGATGGAATTCAGTCTTGCGGGGATCAACCGCATGCAGATCTACGATACAAGTCTTTCGGTATACATCGATCCGGCGGGCGATCTGAGTACGTTTCGAGTCTATGCCTACGCTGGAGACGGCGTCATTTCCGCCACGGACCCGACCGGGGGCGGAATTCTGGCAGCCTCGTTTACGCCGCGCGAATTCGGCTGGAATAACATCTCACTGAGCCGTTCCGCTCTGGCAACGTTGATCCCGCAACTGACATCCGGATACCTGGGCCTTTCACTGAATTCAAATTCATACATCGATCCCAAAATCCGAGCCAACGAGCATCTCACCGGTGGTGCTCGCCTGTCACTCGGACTGCGTCCCAACAACGCTCCGGTCGTAGACGAAGTCGCCTATTCCGTTTCCGAAAACAGTGGTCTATTCTCGGGTGGTAACCAACTGACGGCAACCGATGCGGATGCTGGGGATACCGTAACGTGGTCCCTGATATCCAGCACATTGCCGGATGTGTTCCGAGTCGATGCAACCGGTAAAATTATCGTCGATCAACCAACTCGGTTAGATTACGAAAAAACCAAACAAGTGCGACTGACGGTCCGCGCCACTGACAACGGGTTGATTCCCCGCACCGATACTGGTGTAATCGTGATCAATATCCTGGACGTCAATGAAGCACCGCTGATCTCGGATCAGACGCTGACGGTCACTCAAAATGTTCGTCCGCGAATGTACCTTGGGCGCGTAGCGGCATCAGACCCGGAGAACTCGGCGCTGATATACAGTTTGAGCAACCCGTACTATTCGTCGCCGTATGTTACCGTAGATTCAGCAGGAATGATTCGCTGGACTGATCGATTGATCGACCTGACCTCCGGACAGAAACTTGCTTCGAGTTACTCAATTTTTGTAATCGCCACGGATGAGTCAGGCCTGACATCGAACGCGCGCGTGACGGTCAATCTGACAATGGCGCAAACGTCGCCTGCCCCCGCTGCGATTCCGTCGGTCTCACTGCCCGAACATTCCACCGTTGGCACGTTCATTGCCACCGCGAAGGCTTCTGACCCGGACCCCGGAACAACACTGACATACACGATCAGTGACGCGAACAGCCCGTTCCGCGTGGAAAGATTGACAGGTCGTATTCTTGTGAGAGATTCTTCAAAGCTGAACTTCGAGGCGTGGGGAGGTTGGAACAGCCAGGCTACTCAGACTCACTATGTGGACGTGTCGGACGGGGTATTTCAGGTTCGAGTACCTTTTCAAGTGACATTGATCGACCGGAATGACGCGCCCACACTCGCCGACTCGACTGTTTCGGTTACTGAGTTGAGCCCGGTCGGAACTTTGGTTCACACCTTGACCGCAACAGATCCGGATCGCATTCCTCAGACAATCCATTATGCAATCGCCTCGGGAAACATCGACGGAGCATTTGCGATCGATGCCGCGACCGGGCGGCTGACAGTTGCGAAACGCGAAGCTCTGAATGGAATCACCCGACCATCATACCGTCTGGTTGTTCGCGCGACAGATTCGGGATCGCCAGCATTGTCTGATACTGCGATCATTGCTGTAAGTGTCGTCGTTCCTGCGGAACTGACAGTGCGCCAGTATTCTGACGCAGGCACCCTGGTTGGTATCGTTCACACCGACAACGTCCCGGAAACGGACCGGTCCTACCGGATTGTCTCGGGAAACGCAGACGATGCTTTTGCCATTTCGGCTCAGGGCTTGTTAACAGTTGCGAATCCGGCAGCAATTCAATTCCTTGATCAGGCGCAATACAGGCTCGTCACCAGAATCACCAGCGGTTCAGTGGCAACGAATGTTGTCACACTGGTCAACGTCATCGTGGATCATCCTCGATGGTTGTCGGTCCCCTTGACAGGCTACGGGCAATCGCAGACGGCTCCCGATGCCAATGGAGTCCGTCAATGGCAGCCGCCGACTCAACCGATAGTGCAGACAGTGCAGGGCGGGCCAGGAGTCCAATCCCGAGTCACGTTGCGATTTGTTTCATCACAGTCTCTGACTCGTTCAACCAATGTTGCGGTCAGTCTGCGCGTGATTGAGACGACTCAAAACGAACCTGATGATTCTACGATCCCAATCGACATTTACGTAGTGCCGCGAATCTCGAATACATCTCAATCGGAGTTGAATATTCTGGAGTTTTCGGGTGGACGGCGAGTAGGTCAATTGATGCTTACTGCGGGCGACCCTTCAGAGAATCGCATTCACTTGGTCCAGCTGGACAACGATGCCCTCGCAAACTTCACCGACTCGTTTTACAACAGCCAGATTCTGACGCTGTCGTTTCGCAATGATACCAACTCGAATGCGGTGCGGTTCGTTGCCTCGAACAGTACTACGGCCACTGAGTCCTCCATGCCGCGTCTGTATGCCGTCGTCCCTGGACCGGAACCCACGAACGTACTGTATATTGATCCGGCCAATTCCGATTTTCCGGCTGTGCATAACCTCTACTCGAATGGGCCTGACTACCAATCTTCGTCCCTGAATCTCACAGCGAGTCGATACTGGACCGTCGGAACCTACGATACCTTTCTGAAGATTCTCGGACAGCGAGCTGACGGCAGCTGGTGGAGTGCTTACTCGTTATCATGGGATCAAATTTCGTCCTGGGAAGCACAGTTTTCGATGCCGGTTCCCATCATTCCGGAAACCGGAGTTGGCCTTACCAGAACAGACCGGGGAGGTACTTTCGCGGCGCGGGACGAGGCAGGGAACTGGTGGCTGGCGTCATCGGCCTACTTCTCATACGCAGATCACTGGCACATTGCGGGAAACTGGTCACCTCACGTGAACTGGTCTGACGTTCAGGTCGCTGATTTTGACGGTGATGGCCGGGATGATATTGCCGGACGCGACCCC
>JAGQQS010000845.1 GCA_020426105.1 Planctomycetaceae bacterium | reverse complement strand
ACAGGCTCAGCGACAACAGGCTCAGTTACAACGGGCTCGGCTACCAACGCATTGCTGGTGGCAGGTTCGGTGATGACAGTTTCGGCTGACACTGTTTCAACGAGGGCGGCATGAGCCGCTGAAGCATCTGAGATGCTTACGACGACGCTTTTGACCGACTCGATCACATTTTCAGTCGAGAAAAATCCCGCGGCGGTAAGTAGCAGGGTCAGAACTATCTGCATGGGAGATTTCCTTTACTGGGAGGCGGGGTGGCGGGTTAGCTTTGGCACTCGAGGGAGACATAATACTCAATCGACGATTTCAATTGGGCAGTTTGAGAAACTACGGACCACATTGAGTGTTGAGTAAATCAGGTGAGATAGGGGAGGATCAGATCGGTCATTCTGAATACTCGAGTCACAAGGAAAAGGTCAATCAAGCGAGACACCACCGTCCGGCGCGGTACGTGAGCCATCAAGCCAATGGGACTAGAGATCGCCACTTGCTACAATGTCGTGACACGTCCAATCTTCAGGATCATCGACGGTAATAACGGGACTCAGGATCTCGGTTCCGCTCGGCCTGCGAGTCTGTCTGAGACCGTCATTTAGTGCGCGGTTTGGGTGGGGGCGAAGCTTCTGCTGAGCCGCGAGGAACCTGGAACTGGTACCCTCCCTCGGCTCGGCAGGAGCCTTTCCCTCCCTGTATTCGCACTGACTCCCTGGTAGAGATTTGTCAGGCGTGCGCCAGGCTGCTGACGGACACATTCTGGAAGGGCGACTTGTTAAAAATCAATACTCGTCGCGCGTCTGCATAAACAGGGCTTTCTTTTCGCCGGGGAGCGTAAAGTCAAACCCGCATGCCTGGAAAAAGCCATCGGCCGAAGTGATGGCCATTACCTCGAGAATGTTTCGATGAACGGCCAGTTCGACACAGCGCTGCACCAGACCACGTCCGATGCCTTTTCCCTGATGTTGTTCATGGACTGCGAGGCTGCGAATTTCAGCGAGCTTTGCGGAATAGATTTCAAGCGCCGCAAATCCGACGATGCCCTCGTCGATCACTGCGACGAAACCAAAAGGAATCAGATCGCACAGCTCGTCCGTCGTGCGTGGCAGCAAACGATTGGCTGTCACAAAATGCACAACCAGTTCTTCCAGCTGCGGAATATCGTCGCGACTCGCCTCACGAATTTGAAATTCAGTTTTACTGGCGCCGGAATTGTCAGTTTCAGTCATGGGGACACGGTTTCACAGGAATGATGCAGATTGAAGGATCAGTCGCAGGCGATTGAGTGCAGTTCTGGCGGCTCGCTGGCGAAAGATCGCCAGATTACCTGACATACTCACATCAAATTGCTGAATCTGATCCGCGGTACTCACAGCGACACTGCCCCGCCGGACAACAACTCCTGAATCGAGCGGTTCATCGTAAAAGGGCGAGGAGCATAGCACGAAATCTGCCTTGCAGAGAAGTCGAACTTCTGCGCTGACCGCCGTTGCGACCTGCAACCAGTCAAGGGGAAGCGAGTCCGCCTCCGAACATACCAGTCTGTGGGCTCGCAGGGCTTCAGAATCCCACCGATCCGGGATGACGCAGGCGGATTTGACAACCGCTGCAAGGTCTGGGTTCTCGGACATCCACATGGAGATTTGCCCACCGGTTGTTGCTCCTTCGACAAGTGCAATCGACATCTTGCGGGCTGTCAGCAGTCGGGCGACAACGTCGTGCAATTCATCATCGCCATCCCCGTAGACGGCTTCGCCAAGGCGCTCACGTACAAGAGCGCAGGTTTCATCGCACATGCGATTTGCTTCATCCGTGGATCGGGAGCGTGCCGTGACCCAGAGCGATATCACGGCTTCGCTGGCCGTGATCCCGACTTCCGGATTTCGATCCCGAGCCGTCAGATCGCCCAGCAATCGCTCGGCATCCGACTCGCCGAATCCAAACGTGCGAACCACCGCTCGCCGAAGGACGATGCCACTGTCAAGCAGATGTGGCCGAACGTGCTGCATGAACATCGGCTTCATCTCAGCAGGTACACCCGGCATCACGGCTATCAGGCAGGAATGCAAATCGGACTCTGCGTCTGACGCCCCACTGACTGCTGTCCCGGCTGGATTCACCTGCATCAGGATTCCAGGTGCGGTACCACACGAATTGGGCATCACCTGCGAGTGTTCCGGACGATCGGCCTGGCGTTCATTGCGCAACGGCATCTCTCGTCCGCGCGACGCGAACAACGCCTGAATATGCTTCAACGATTCCGGATCCCGGACAAGCGATTGATGAAAGGCCTTTGCCAGCGCGTCCCGGGTAATATCGTCCAGCGTCGGTCCCAGGCCGCCGGTGATCAGGACGACTCTTGCCCGCAAAGCCGCGGCGTGGAACTCATTCACCATTGCGGTCATGTCGTCCGCCAGCGTCGTATGACGAGTGACCGTCCAGCCAAGCGATTCCAGTTCGCGACTGAGCCATTGACTGTTCGTATCGAGCTTTGAACCACAACTCAGTTCGGAACCAATCGCAATGATCTCTGCAAACATAAGTCCTCGGCTGTCCTGCCATACAGTGATTCGGGGTATCGACGTGGGCTGTGCAAAATTTATATCCGCACTATCTCGCTTCTGAGCCGAGATTGTGGTCTTCGATCTTTTTGTGCAGCGTATTGCGATTGATACCGAGGCGTGCGGCCGTTCTGGTCTGCACCCCCTGACTCTGACGCAGCACTTGCAGCAGGAGTTCCTTCTCGATCACGTTCATAACGGCGTTGTACACATCCGTGCTGTCTTCGCCAAGCTGAGCCAGCCGACGACTGACCAGATCCGCGCACAGCGATTCCAGGTCTTCAGAAGCGCGGCGTCCAATTCGAACCGGGGCCAGACCCCGCACGTGTGCTGGCAGAAGATCGGGCGTAATTTCGTTGCTGGTTGCAAGTACCAGCGACCTCTCGATGTAGTTCTGCAGCTCACGCACATTTCCCGGCCAGTCATACTGCTGCATAAATCGCATCGTGTCCGGCGCGATGCGGGGAGTAGGAAAGCCGTTGGCGAGGGCGTAACGCCGGACAAAAAAATTGACGAGATCAACAATGTCATCGCCGCGTTCACGCAGAGCCGGCAGGTATATCGGAATCACGTTCAACCGGTAAAACAAATCTTCGCGAAACCGACCCGCAACAATTTCATCCTGAAGTTCAACATTTGTTGCCGCGATCACACGCACATCCACACGAATTGTGCGAGTGTCACCAACACGTTCGAATTCGTGCTCCTGCAAAACCCGCAACAATTTTACCTGAAGCTGATAACTGACGCTGTTGATTTCGTCGAGAAAGATGGTACCACCGTGGGCCGCTTCGAAACGCCCCGTACGATTTTCAATGGCGCTGGTGAATGCTCCTTTGGCGTGACCAAACAACTCGCTCTCAAGCAGACTCTCCGACAATGCCCCACAGTTCACTCGAATAAAAGGACCTGTTGCGCGTGGACTTAACTCGTGCAGTGCCCTTGCGATGAGCTCCTTACCGGTCCCCGTTTCCCCCGTTAGCAGCACTGTCGCCGATGTGGACGCGACTTTACGCGTGATGCGGTAAACCTCCAGCATCGGCGCACTGCGACCAATCAATCCATTGATGAGCAGGGGTTCGGAATTCGAATTAAGCATTAGAGAAGAGGCACAGCGGGCCGAATGATTGCCTGGATTGACAGCACTGCAGCAACAACTGCTTAATTAGCAGGCGACAGAAGCTTGAACACCGTTGAATTATATCTCATCACAACGATGGTTTCCATCGAAGACCGGAGAATGGGTGCATTTGCAGCACAATTCTTGAACATGAGCGGATAGTTTGGGCAAATTTTCAAACATTTCAGCGGTGGAGTGTTTAGGCGTGTTCTTACAGCGTACATTCCGGTGCACGGCTTGAATTTCGCGGCGGTATGTGTTCAATGAAGCACGTCACCCGATGCGGTGCAAAAATTGACATCATTCCGTCCTAGATCGCAAGGTCAGAGAACAATGGCAGACTGGATCGAACCTCCCGCAAAAGCCCCGGCATTTTCACTCAAAGCAACCGATGGCACAACCGTCAAATTGTCTGAATTGAAGGGGAAGATTGTCGTGCTGTATTTCTATCCAAAGGATGACACACCGGGTTGCACGAAGGAGGCATGCGCGTTTCGAGATCGAATTTCTGAGATCCGGGATCTTGGCGCTATTGTATTGGGTGTCAGCCCGGACGATGCTGCGAGCCATAAAAAGTTTACCGATAAGTTCAAACTGAATTTTCCGTTGCTTGTGGATGAAGGTCACAAGTTGGCGGAAAAATATGGTGCATGGCGTGAGAAAAACATGTACGGGAAAGTATCCATGGGGATTCAGCGTTCAACATTCCTGATCGATGCTGGCGGAGCTGTCGCAAAGGTGTGGAAGAAGGTGTCCGTGGACGGGCATGACCAGCAGGTGATCGATGCGATCCAGACACTGGTCGATGCCTAGTCGACCTCGTGACACACCGTCGGACGAACCAATGTTTTTGAGAACATCCCATGGCCTGGACTCCAGTCGAAATCAAAAGGGGGCTTCGATTTCTGTGCATCAATGACTCGACGCTGGCTGCTGTCGTCCGAAATGTGGGACCATTTACACTGACGCCTGATTCGGGACGATACGAGATCCTTGTGCGATCCATTCTGTCGCAACAAATTTCATTGGCCGCCGCACGAACGATTCGAGGTCGTTTACAGGCCCTCCTTGCCTCGGGAAAAATCACCGCGAAAGGTATCAATGCATTGACCGACGACCAGTTAAGGTCGGTCGGTGTCTCTCAACAGAAGCAAAGATACCTGCGGCATCTGACGTCCTGTACTCTGGATGGGACAATCAACTTTCGCAGGATCGCGAAGGCCTCCGATGACGACGCGATCGCCGAACTTGTGCAGGTCAAGGGCATTGGCCGCTGGACGGCGCAGATGTTCCTGATGTTTGCGCTGGGACGCATCGATATCTTCGCTCCGGACGACCTGGGACTGCGGAATGCCGTTCAGAAGCTCTACAAGTTTCCTGACAAGCCGACGCGCGCTCAACTCGAACTTCACGCAGAACGTTGGCGGCCGTATCGCACCATTGCTTCGTGGTATTTATGGCGTTCGCTTGAGCAGGATGCGGTCGCTGATGAATACCCGGTGTGAATGGCAGACTGAGCGGATTTGCACACGCTGTGCGAAACTTTAATTTCCGAGCGCTTCAGGGCGACACAGTTTCCGGCGGGCCGACCTGATGAAGGGCGTGAGAGGCTTACAATTTGTTCTGAATCCGGGCTGTTATGCAGATGCTGCGGAAACATGATCTGGACGACACATGCGGCTGACGGAGCGGAGAATGCTTCGGATTCACCAGCCAAAACCGCGATGAACTCCCGGGCAACAGTGGCTGGGCGGAATTGCACATTGAGGTTTCCTGCGCACAGCACGCGTTAAGTTAGAGCAGAGCCGGCCCAGTAGAGTCTTCTGGCACACGACTTGCCTTAGTCTGTTGTGACTCCAGGACGACTGAGAACCCCTAAAACACTCGGTGGCTCGCGCAGGTCTTGCCAGGGCTTCCGAAGTTGTTCCGCGAGTCTGTTGTTTGTCCCTGTCGAATTGTGTTCACAACCTTCAGAAAGTTCAGCATGCGCAAGAACGATTCCGTAACACACGTCATGACGAAAGATGTCGTGAAGCTTGATTTGAATGATCCTGTTTCGAAAGCACGCCAGCTGTTTGAGGACTCCGGGATCCACCACTTGCCGGTGGTCAAAGGCAATGAGGTCGTTGGCATTCTGACATGGACTGATTTCCTGCGAATCAGTTTCGGTGAATTTGGCAACCAGGATGTGCGCAGTCTCGACGCAGTTCTGGACCACACTTATCAACTCAAAGATGTCATGAAGCCCGACCCTGTTACCATACCCGTTTCGGGCACAGTTCGTGATGCAGCGCAGCTCCTGAGCAGCAACGGATTCCATTCTCTGCCAGTCGTCGATGGGAAAAACCTTGCCGGGATCGTTACATCGACGGACCTGATCAAGTATCTGGTTGATCAGTACTGATCCATCATTACGGATCCTCGCGGCATCGTGGCACCAGCAATCTGCAATCCGGCAACCTGAATTCCGGAGTGGTTGGCTTTACGTTTCCGGACACGATTCCTATGTTTGCTGTCAGTCGTATAATTCCGACGCTGTTTGAGGCATCAATGGCGTGGAAACAGGACGCGCAGGGGATGTGAATCCCCTGTGTTAGACAGTGAAGGGGAAGCATCGTGGCAACTGAATGGGATTGCTTTGAAACAGATTTAGGCGCTAAAGCCTGGATGCCCTCAGTGCGATTTCGGTGGATGGCGGGTAGTACACGGTTTACCGGGCTCCTGGTGAGGCTGATTTGCCTGATATTCATAGAGGGACTTTGCGTCGAGTCCCTGCTGACGCGTGCTCATGCAGATGAGCCTGCGAGCTCGGCGACTGATGACTCTGTCCCCGATTCGAAGGCGGAATCGTCCACCACGCAAGCGTCGCCATCTCCAGTGATTGAGGTACTTGGAAAAGAGGCATCAACTGCCCAGCACGCGTTTTATGAAACGGACCGCTCGATTCCTCTCGAAGCTCGGACGGTCGAACGAATTGCTCAGGACGAGACAATTCGAGAGAAAGTGGTGTTTCGCGGTGTTCAGGGTTTTTTGGTGCCCGGATATCTTCAATATGCGACAGATGTGCTGAAACCCCGCCCCTGCGTGTTGCTGTTGCACGGCTGGTCGGGATCGAAAGAGCACTTCTGGAAGGATGGAGGATACATCAGCGGCGGAAACATCCGGACGGCGCTGCTGGCTGCAGGGTATGCTGTGATGGCGCTCGACGCGCAGTGCCACGGGGACCGAATTGCAGAAAATGACTTTGCACCGGTCAATCACTTTGTCGATCCGGAGATTGAGGGAATCCAGCGCAAGGGCTATTTCACGCAGCAGGAGATTTATATTCAAACCACGCGCGACTATCGCCGTGCGATTGACTACCTTGAAACGCGTGTTGAGATCGACGCGAACAAAATCGGTGTGTTTGGTTACAGTATGGGAGGTGCGCAAACCTTTCTGCTGACGGGTGTAGAACCACGAGTTAAGGTGTCTGTGGCATGCGCAACACCTGCTGACAATTCAAAATTTTCATCCATCGCACCGCAGAACTTTGCAGCGGAAATCGGACAGCGACCATTCCTGATGTTGATGGGGCGTACCGATACAATGTGTCCGGTCGAAAAAGCTCAGGCCCTGTTGGACCTGATTCCGGCAGCTCACAAACAGTTGATGTTTTACGAAGCCGGGCATCGTCTTCCGGTGGACTATGTCCCGCAGGCAGTGAAGTGGATCACTACACATTTGCCCTGATCCTCTGGCCAATCACGCCATGATCTTGCTTGACAGCGGCGAGCCTCGGCTTGAGGGGCGCGTACGCAACAGGCCCACTCCGCTCCACCATTCATCTCTCGCCGAGGGATTCGTACGCACTCGCGAAGTCAAAGCCCATTCACTATCCGCCGCTTTGCTGGTCGATCGGTACCTGAGTAAAAAGCAGGTGGGTCACAACCGAAGCTGTGATGATGACGACTGCCTGGAAGCAAGCTGTGTCTGGCGTTAAGTGGCCGAATAACGAATCTCGATCTGTATGCCAGGCGATTAGCCGACGTACAGATCGCGTGTTGAAGGTTTCCGCTTTGTGGGGGCGCGCAGCTGATTGCTGAACGCAGAATCGAAGCGACTCGAAAAGCAGCACGACGCAAAGCATACACCCACCGGATGGGGCTGTCACGACCAAGGGGGCGAAATGCCCTGCCTAATACCAGAATCATTCACGAATCTTTGAAAGCCGCGCGATCGCTCAGAGAACGAAGTCAGAGTTGAAACATTTGCCACGGACGATGTGCCTAAAATCTTTTTACCGTCAAATCTTTTTACCAAAATGTCGTATCACGCCCCCGTGAGGGAGCGAAGTTTAGGTAGAAAAATTTGCCGGTAAAAAAATTATCAGAGACGATGTGCTTGAAATCTTTTTACCGTCAAATCTTTTTACCAAAATGTCGTATCCGCCCCCGTGAGGGAGCGGAGTTTAGGTGAGCAAGCGCAATCGACAGCCTGCAAGGGGGCGAATAGACTTTGGCCCATGTGACATTTGCTATCTTGGCGAAACGTATTGTCGCCCGGCAACACGCTGAGCTTCAAAATCCCGGGTGGTGCAGTAGATCCGGGATTCAAGCGGTCGCATCCGCAGCGCAAACCCTTCATTTTCGACTGTCACTTCATCGGGGCCGTAGAGTTCGAACAGTTTCCGTCCGTCGCCCAGTTTCAGTCCCTGGACGTCTACGCCCAGGTGACGATGATTGTCTTCATTCACCAGGATGACCAGAAGCTCGTCTCCGTGTGCCCGAACGTCGATTCGAACACCAGCACCAGGTGGCTCAAACAAATCGCGGACGACAACCGCGCGGGCATGCGGCATCGGTTGCCGTGTCAGAAATGGTTGTAATGTGGCCAGCTCGGACGTGAGCGCATAGATCGATTGACGAAACGCGGGATCCTGAATTTCGGTCGATCCCCAATACAGGATCCCCTGGGCGCCATGCGCGATCGCCGAGTAAGCCATGTAGCGAGACTCGGCGAACGTGGGGTAGCGAACGCCACGTTCCGGAAACATGGTATGCCAGGAAAAAGCCTGTAACACCATCCAGACGGGTTTGTCTCGTCCCACGGCAGCCCAGCGATCAACCATCTGTCCGATGCTGCGAAGGTCATACTCCACATTGCCTCGGACCGGATAGTAGTCGCAACCAAGACATTGGACGGAGTTTACATAGCCGCGCGTGTAGCGCAAGTCGCTGTCGGCGGCTTCATTCATCCAGAACGGACGCTGGTGCGGATCCAGCGACTTGATCAGGGCGATCCCTTCACGCATCTTTGGAAGGATGATGGCCGCCTGTGATTCGGCATAGGCTACTGCATTCGGACGCTGTTCATACCAGTCTTCCTTCGTGATTCCAGCGGATTTCAGTAAACCACTGTAGGCCGTGAAATTCCAGATGATTTCATCAGGACCTTCCCAGACCGCAAGTGCCGGGTGATCGACCAGAGCAGCGACCCGTTTTCGCAATTCGTCGGTGGCTCCCTGTTGCACAGACATCGGAATCCAGCCCAGCGCGTTCACCGCGTGCACGCGATCAAGGTCACCGCGATTTCCGCAACGGATCAAATTAATCCCTGCTTCAGCCATCTCTTTGAGTGCAGCATCATCTGCAGGCAATTCGTAGCAGCCAATCGGAAACAGCGCATCCGATCCACGCTGCAGCAGCAATGGTAGTTTTGGTGCGTGTGATTCCTCGGCATTCGCCTGGGTCGTGACAATCTGATTGCCCACGCCTGGCGGAATCTCAATGCTTTGTTCCGAATCATCGCCCAGTCGCAGTTTCACGGGCGACATCGGACCGGAAGTCGGAGCATACTCGCTGCGGCGGATCAGAACGCTGTTGCCGAGACGCAAGCCGGATATGACGGTAGAGGGCTGTGGGGGAACATCGAAGGTGATGGGTTCGCCGCGAGACAGAAAACCGGAATAGAGCATCGATTCGCGATAGACCTGATGCACCAGTCTGACTTCGGTCGCGAGTTCATCCGCCAGACACCACAGGAAGAATGTATCGTGACCTCGGAGCAGCATGTGCCACAGCAAATCCTGATAGGCCTGCGGACTCATCTGTTTCACGTCCGGACGGGGATTCTGCGGCGGAGCCGTCGTATGCCAGTGAACGAACGGGATAATCGGCGTTGATGCTGGTGTGTTTCGTCCAACGCTGCTGGATTCTTTCAGCATATTGTACAACCAGCGAAAGTCGGTTGATTCAAAATCGTACCAGTCAAAGGTGGGATACCACGTGTAGACGACGGGCATGGCAAAGGTGTAATTCGTTTCCGCGAACTCGGGATACCATTCCCGGTACCGTGCTTTCCGGTCCGCCAGAAACGGCATATCTTCACCCGCCGGATGTTCAAAATAGTCGTACCAATAGCGATATCCATCGTGTGGATTGACGCCATAATTCCCGACCAGCGCCTGCGGAAACGCTTGTGTGATCGGCATCGCAAACGCCTCACGCTGCAATGTGGATCGGATACGTCGAAGAGCGGTCTGATAGTGGCGAAAGTCATTGAGTTGCTGCACATGCCGCTGGCAAGAGATGCATTTTTGCGCCGACCGCCGTGTATCATTCCATTCGATCGGTCCATCTACTTCCCAGTCAGCAAAGATAAAATCGATCGATTGACCGGCGTTTTGGTAAGCCCTGACGAATTTCTCAACCTGTTCTCGGATCACCGGAATACGGTGGTTGAGCGCAAAGGGACAGCCAAGTGACGAGCCGCAGGAATCGTCAGCAAATCGGTGACCCTCCGCGTCCACATGCAGCGTTTCAGCGCTGCCATCACAGAATGCATGCAAACAGGCGGTCGCATTGATGGCAACCGGCTGCCCGATTTTCTGTTGAAGACGGGCAATTCGCAGAGCTTCCGCCGCTGACGCCTCATACTGCGCTGGTTGCCAGTCAACTGTATATCCGATGCCACGCGCCTCGAGCGCCCGCAACTGCGTCTCCGTCTCGGAATCCGAAAGGCCTTTAAGATAATCCGAAATCGGGAGAATATACATGGGTAACCGTCCGCCACGCGGTTCTGACAACGGATCCGTATTTTCCAGCACTGTGGTCAGCGTCTTCAGACCATCCGCGCATTCCGCTCTGCCGATAAATATCCCCTGAAGACCTCCAAGCATCATGAGGATGAGCGTGTAAATTGCCTTTGAGCCGATAAACGGCTCACGGGAAATCTGATCGAATCGTATTGTCATCGTGATGACTCACAAAGTAGGGATGAGGAAGCGATGAATGAAGTGCATTCGAAACCACGGACTGAGAACGGGAGATCCGATGAGACTGTAGATTGTAAGACATGGGACTGCTGATGGGTACATGGACGAGGCTGGTCGATTCGCCGTTTGATTGTCCATAAACCCCGTGCTGTCGGACAATTGACCGACACATTGAGAAAGTGTGGAAATGCTCAACACGCACAAGTCACGGCAACAGGGGCGATTGCACATCGGGATTCAGATACCGATTACAAAAAATTTTCCTGGTCTGCGTGGACAACAAACCGCTTTGGTTCCTTGCATCTTAGAGCTGAGAACGGACAATCCGAGGTCTCCCGATTTTGGATGTACGCCTGACCAGGAACCCACAAAATGGCCGAAAATACGGCATCCGCCGCTCCAGAAGAAACCTATTCGCCTCAGCCGGGCACTGCTTACATGCCAGCGTGGACCGTGGGTGAACTGCCTGAGGCCCCGAAGTTTCACTGGTCACAACTGGCTTTGATGGTTGGCCCCGGGCTGGTGATGGGCGCATCGGCGATCGGGGGAGGTGAATGGCTCACCGGACCGCTTGTGACAGCTCGCTATGGTGGCGCTTTATTGTGGCTGGCGACGCTGAGTATTCTATTTCAGGTAATCTATAATGTCGAGATTAGTCGCTACACGCTGTACAGCGGGGAGCCGATTTTTACCGGCAAGTTTCGCATTGCACCAAATCCAATGTTCTGGGTTCTGCTGTACCTGATTCTGGACTTTGGGTCGATACTGCCTTACCTCGCCTCCAACGCGGCAATTCCATTGGCGGCGATTATCCGCGGGCACATCCCGGATCCGAGTCTCGAAGCGGACGCCGTATTGCTGAAGATCCTGTCCTGCGGAATTTTTGTTTCGGTGTTTATCCCCCTGTGTATGGGAGGACGCGTCTATAACTCCATCAAAATCATCATGACTTTTAAGCTGGTGGTGGTTCTGGGATTTCTGACATTGCTGGCTGTCTGTTTTTCCACCCGAGACACCTGGACAGAGATTGGC
>JAGQQS010000844.1 GCA_020426105.1 Planctomycetaceae bacterium | reverse complement strand
GGTCGAAGCTGCGCTGCAGGAACGTGCTGTAAATATCGACGATCGGCCGCAGACCGGCTTTGGCCATGCCGCCTGCAAAAGCAACAGCGTGGGCTTCACAGATGCCAGTATCGAAGAAGCGCTCGGGGAAGCCATCGCGGATTTTGCCCAGTTTATTGCCGGCACACATGGCCGCGGTCAGGACCACGACGCGTTCGTCATCGGTCATCGCCTGGAAGATCGAGTTGCTGACGACATCGGTGTAGGCCTTGGATTTTGCGGCGCCCGGCTTTTCGATGGGAACGATTTCGTTCTCTTCGTTCCGCTGAAAGGGGGCCGGGGCGTGGAACGAGACCGGGTCGTTGGTGGCCGGTTCGAAGCCATGTCCTTTTTCGGTGAGCACATGCAACAGGACCGGACCTTTGATGTTCTTGATCATCTGCAGGTAGCCCGACAGCGATTCGATATCGTGACCGTCGACAGGACCGATGTAGCGGAAGCCCATTTCTTCAAACAGCATCCCGCCATGCAGAAATGATTTTAATGCATCCTTGAAGCCCCCGAGCATCTTTTCAGTGGATTCTCCAACCAACGGGACTTTATTCAACAGCCACGAAACATCGCGCTTCAGCCCGTTGTAAAACGGTGCGACGCGGGCTTTGTCCAGATAACTCGCGAGCCCCCCCACGCGCGGACAGATGCCCATTTTGTTGTCATTCAGAATTACCAGCAGATCTTTCTTAAGACCGGCGGCATTGTTCATCGCTTCAAACACAATCCCCGACGGCAATGCTCCATCACCAATCACGGCGACAGATCGGCGGCCATCTTTAAACAGCAGATCATCCGCTGCTTTCATGCCCAGCACAGTCGAGACGCTGCTGCCCGCATGGCCCGTCACAAAAAGATCGTACTCACTCTCAACCGGATTCGGATAACCCATCAAACCGCCACGCCGACGGATCGTTGGGAACTGCTGAAATCGACCCGTGATCAATTTGTGCGGATAGATCTGATGGCCAGTATCCCAGATCAGGCGATCTTTGGTGAAGTCGAACGTCAGATGCAGCGCAAGGCAGAGTTCGACAACTCCAAGGTTGCTGGCAAAATGGGCTGAGCGATCAGAAACAATCGTCAGCAATGCTTCGCGAATTTCATCCGACAACTGGACGAGGTCCGTTTCGCTCAGTTCGTGCAGGTCTTTGGGGGATCGGATGCCGCCCAGAATCTCAAATGACATTCTTGTCTTACCTTAGTGATCACGTTCCAGAATAAATCGAGCCAGTTCCTTCAGCCATTTGCCGCGATCACCAAATGTGGCAACCGCAGCACATGCCTCCTGCACCAGTTGTTCGGCCTTATTACGGCTGTTCGCTATTCCCAACAGGCCAGGATAGGTGAGTTTACCGAGATCTGCATCACGGCCCGGCTTCTTCCCCAGCCGTGTTTCGTCACCCGTCACATCCAGCAAATCATCGGTTATTTGAAAGGCCAGGCCAATGCGGTGGCCGAAATCCCGGAGCCGACTTCTGCTGTCCTGATCCACAGCTGTCGTTGCCGCCCCTAATTCCAGAGCCCCCGCGATGAGCGCTCCCGTCTTCATTTTATGGATTTGGCTGAGTTCTACTACGCAGGACTCTGCCATCGGGTTGGAAGTGTTCTCGCTGGAACGTGAAATTGATGCGGTTGAATCTTTCGGATCATGCCCTCCACCCTTCAATATCGCCTCCTCCTGAACCGCGGAATTTCCTGCACGATAACCTGATTTTTCCTCGTCAGGCCGCTGCGACCGTACTTTGTCGGACGTCAAAAACGTGCCGCGTTCTGCTTCCAGATCCAGCACCTGCCCTCCAACCATTCCCGATCCGCCTGCCGCTGCAGCCAAAAGTCGTACCTGTTCAGCAATTTGTCGACTGAACTCCCCACCGGAATTTGTGATCGGCGATGTAATCGTTTCAAATGCCAGGGTCAGAAGACAATCCCCCGCCAGGATCGCAAGCGCTTCGCCAAAAACTCGGTGACTGGTCGGACGCCCACGGCGAAAATCATCGTCATCCATGGCCGGCAAGTCGTCATGGATGAGTGAATAAGTGTGTATCATTTCGACGGCGCACGCCGCAGGAATTGCGTCTGCCTGCTTGCCACCGCACACTTCATTGGCCATCAGCACCAATACTGGCCGCAATCGTTTTCCACCAGCCATTAGACTGTATTCAACCGCGGTTTTCAGACTTCCCGGCCAGACGACCTTCGCTAACTCCTCCGCCAGCGCTGCTTCCACAACGGCGCGAAGGGACCGCATGTGCTCGTTGAACGGCGAATTTGCCATAATTGCCTGAGTCTAAGAAGCTCAAAAAAACGGAACGCGTCCGCAAAACGGAAAACTGCCGAAGCATAACGGGTAGCGATCGTTCGGGGAAAGCGACCGGCAGAGTTGAGAAATGCCGGGACGCCCGGAAACCCGACTGTTCGCGAATCATCACGGCGGTTTCGCGAAAATTCCTGCGAGTTTACGAGCCGCACGGCATAAATCTCATTCGCCACAGCTTCAGTGCGGGGCAAGGGCCAGCCAACATCTGCAACACCAATGTTTCGCTCACGCAGAGACAGCTCAATCCTGCACGCGGGTCAACAGTTCCAGGCCCACTTTACACGCAGAAAGATACTCAGGGATGCACAGCCTTTCTTTCTCCGTATGGATTTCGTGCTGCCCACACCCCATCGTGACGGCCGGGTACCCATGAAGTGCCATCCAATTGGCATCGAGTCCGCCGTCGCACACCTGTGTGACGGGGATCAGCCCCGCTGCTTCCGATGCACCTTTTGCCATCAGCACACATTCACTGTTGTCATCAATACGAAAGGCTTCATATCGAACATCTTCGTTAAACGTCAACGAACCGGTTTCGCCGCTTGTGTTACGAACACTTGCGACAGCTGCTTCAAAAGCATCGCGCCATGCGGCAACAATCTGCTGACGGAATTCACCGTCATGACTGCGTGCTTCAGCCTGAAGTGTGACGTGTGGCATGACGACGTTGGTTGCATCCCCGCCGTGAATCACGCCAAGATTACTGGACCCGCGACTCCTGCCCTTTCGAACCAACCCGTGCCAGCCGGATTTCTGCAATTGAGCCAGAGCGACCGAGGCCACAACGGCCGCATTCACGCCGTGTTCAGGATGGACGCCAGCGTGACTGGCGATCCCGTCTATTTGAATCGTCAGATTGTTCGCGCCGACGGCACCAATAATCAGGCTGTTGGGATCTCGCCCATCCCAGTTATAACACAAGTCCGGCTTACCCAGCTTGCCAGCGTTCAGGAACTTCGCTCCGCGCAGTCCGATTTCTTCCTGAACCGTGAAGAGTAAGGTTAACGGTGGATAATCCAGTCCCTGACTGAGGGTCTCCAGCATCGCGGTAAGGACCACCGCACAACCGGCGCGATTGTCACCTCCCAGCGCCGTTTTTCCCGACCTCGGACGAATCCAGTCTCCCTCGCGAACCGGCTGACAACCAACACACAACGGCACGGTGTCCATGTGCGCCATCAGCAGACGCCGCGGCCCCCTGATCGTACCTTTGAGTTTTACGATCAGATTGCCGGTGGTGCCGCCAGCGGGACT
Organism: Planctomycetaceae bacterium; assembly: GCA_020426105.1. Classification (GTDB taxonomy): domain Bacteria; phylum Planctomycetota; class Planctomycetia; order Planctomycetales; family Planctomycetaceae; genus SXXK01. The sequence continues at coordinate 434 of JAGQQS010000844.1, read as the reverse complement.
CTTCTTGTGCGCCGAGTCGATCGAAATCGCTGACGCAGGAACTCCGGAAGCCTGCAGTTCCTTTTGAATCCACGCCGATACATCATGTTCCTGACAACTACCGCCTGGAATCCCGATCAAATCCATCACTCGTCGGATGGCCTTCTTTTCGTTGAGTTGAATCACAATCTTGTCCTGCTTTCACATACACTGGCTTAATACCATGCACTGTCGCCGTCATCTGACGATGCATAAGGAGCCTTGACTTGCTGCAGAGTGTGCGATGAATGGGTTACAATTGCAACAGCGAACGCTGAAGCTCGAAAAAGGGGGGCACTTGATGATACAAACGAAAACTGTGCGAGGCGTCGCGACATTGGTCGCCTGCCTCGTTCATATCGAAGGCAGCCTGAGGCTAACGTACCAACAGGCTGAAAGTCTGCTGATCGCGCAGG